>DASXSL010000011.1:0-23449 GCA_036506035.1 Gemmatimonadaceae bacterium
GTTGCGGCTGACAGCACCACCAACACACTGATCATCACGGAGACGGCTACTCGCCTCGCCGATGTCCTGCAGTACGTGCGCAACCTCGATGTTCGCACCCCGCAGGTCGGCATCAAGGCGAAGATCATCTTCGTCAACAGAACCAATATCGAAGACATTGGCCTCTCGTACGATCTCGGTACGGGAACGGACCAGTTCTTCAGCCAACTGGTGAAGCGTCCTGATCCTTCGACGCTCAAGCCGATCGACACCAACGGCGATGGAGTTCCCGACGCTCTTGGTGGTGGCACTCCGTTCCAGGGCGACCGAATTCTCTTGGGCGGCAACGCCATCTCGGCGATCGCCAACGCTAACGCCAGAGTCATCAATCCGGCACTCAGCGTCGTCTTCTCGACCGCGCTCGGCAAGTTTCAGCTGACCAGCTTCCTCGACGCGCTCCAGGAAGTTCGTCTCGCCGACTTGCAGGCGGAGCCGAGCATTGTGACGCTCGACAACCGACAGGCTTCGATCCAGGTCGGTCAGGAAATTCCGATCCGCGTGCTCGATGCGAACACCGCCAACCTGGCCGGTGGAGCGAACCCGAACGCGCAGCCGCGAGCGACGGTGCAGATGAAGCAGGTCGGTATCATCCTGACTGTCACGCCGCACATCACCAACAACCGTCAGATTCTGCTGCTGTTGCACGCCGAGAACTCGGATGCGCAGCTGGCTTCGTCCGACGTCGGATTCATCTTCGGCAAACAAGCCGGAGACACCCAGCTACTCGTCGGAGATGGCGAGACCGCGGTAATCGGCGGCCTCACCGTCACCCAGACCACGCAGTCCAAGTCGGGCATTCCGATACTCGTCGACCTGCCGCTGATCGGCAGACTCTTCGGCGAGACTCGCACCGACGACGAAAAGCGTGACCTCCTCATTCTCGTCACGCCACACATCATCGACGATGGCGCGCCGATTCCTGGCGCTTCGTCCAACCCGATGCCACCAGCCACCCGATAAAGGTGACTCGCATGCATAAAGTTCCTTTCGGCGGTCTGCGCCGCGGCCTCGCAGTAGCCGCGGTTGCAGCGTCGGTCTCACTGGGAGTCGCGGCGTGCAATGACTCGACGTCGCTCGACCCACAGAGAGACCGCGTTCCGCCCACGCTTTCGCTCACGCCCCGCACCGGACTGGCTGACACAGTCATTGGCTTCAGCACCGAAGCGAAGGACAATCTCGGCCTGAAGACCGTTCACGTGCAGGCGATCGGCGCCGTCGGATTCGTCTTCGACACCGTGTTCACGAGCGCGGTGACCGACATTCAGCTGCCCTTTACACTCTTCGCGAGTCGCACGGTACCGCCTGGCACACCAGTGACGATCACCGCAACCGCCATCGACGGCGCCGGCAACAGCTCGGGCGTGGATACATTGATAATGGCGACCGGAAATCTTCCGCCGCCACAGGTCCAGGTGCTCAGCCCGTTCTCCGGAAGCTCGGCGGTCGTTGGCAAGTCGATTCTCGTCACAGTGATGGGTAAGGCAGCGACGAAGGTCATGTCGCTCGGATTGAACTCCACTGGTCCGGTTGTTCGCAACGACTCGGTGCTCTTCGCGAGTCCGCTGCTCGACTCGACCACGATGCAGGACACCATCGCGATTCCGGCGAACGCAAATCCGGGAACGCTGACCATTACGCCGTTCCTGCGCGACTCGCTCGGACAGCGAGCCGTAGGTCCGAGCATCACGATCAACGTTCAGACTGCGGCTCAGATCAACTCTGTACCGGTGGTAAACCAGTATTGCATCGGCAACTCCGCCTACGACAACGCGTGCGGTCATGGCAGACGCGTCGAAGTGACCGATACCGTGCACGTCGAAGCGGATGACCCGAGCGGCATCAGTCAGCTCGGTTACGAGGTGAGAAGCACGCCCGGTGGTCCGATCGACGATTCGGCGACTTTCGTGTCGAATGGTCAGCTGACATTCCAGCCCCACACGTTCCAGATGCGGCTGCCGTACACGAATTTCCCCACGACCGCCTACATCCAGGTGTTCGGCCGGAACTCGAACGGCGTGCGTGCCTACGCCAAACTGGCCAGCGGCGCCGATCGCATTGATACGGTCACCGTCGTCGCCGGTGTAACGCGTATCCTGCCACTCGGTGGCAAGGTCGCCGACGCTCTGTATCACCCGGGCAAGGATCGCCTTTATCTAACGAACATCGCCAAGAACCAGATCGAAGTCTTCAACATGGGGGACTCTTCCTTCAAGGCGCCGATCATCGTCGGCTCGCGCCCGTGGGGCATCACGGCGTGGCCGCGCGATCGCAACGGCACCAAGGGCGATACTCTGCTCGTCGCCAACTCCGGCGGCACGCAGATCAGTTATGTCGATCTGGATGCCGGTGTGAGCGGCAGCGGATTGGAAGTATTCCGCTACATGCTGCCCAACATCATCGTCTACACCATCACCACGACTACGTCGGCCACGAGCGGTCTGCCCATTCGCGTCCGCACCAAGTACGATTTCAGCGACAGACCTCAGTATCTGGGCGCGACCTGTCATGAAGCAGCTGGTATCTGTCAGGACGTGATACTCACTTACTCGACGACTCCGACCGGTGGCCAATCCTCGCCGTTCTCAGACCGCAACGGTACGCTTCGGTGGGAGAACCTCACCAAGGGCGTGACCGCGGCCGGAAAGACCGACAGCACCACGTCGCACTTCTTCTATGAACAGGCGATCGGCCAGGCCGGCGCTCGCGGCGATTCACTCGAGATCGTGCGCTTCGACGCCAACGGCGTTGATTCAGCGACGCTGGTTCCATTCATTGATCCAGTTACGCTCGCGTCGACGGTGGTGACGATCAACCGGCTTGGATTCCGCGATACGACTTTCGTCCGCAACTCGGGCAATTTCCGTCGCTCGGTGTTCGGTGAAGGTGGTAACGTCGTCAACAGCCGCGCGATGATGTTCGATGTGGATCGCGGGTACGATAAGACCTTCTGGTGGATCGACAAGGGCGTCTCGCCGCCGCAGGACGTCACGGACTTCATCGCCAACTCATCGGCGACGATGAACGGCGTGGCAATCAACTTTGACGGTTCGCTATCGGCAATCCGCGCGGACTCGACTTACGTGCTCAACAGCGCGCTCCGATTGATGGGCGTGCTCGGCACTACGGTCACCAACGCCGGTCTCGATTTCCATCCGCAGAACACGGGCATCAACTCATTCCCGCTCAACACGAGGCTTGCATTTGCCGCGTCGTCCGAGCCGCTGATCGAGATCTATGACACCAACTGCTACCTGAGAGTCGGTACGATTCCGATCAAGGATCCGATCATCGGACCGATCACGGCGGCATTCCGCGCCGCGACAGGCCAGCTGGTGCTGGTCGGTGCGACGGCTCGCGGCGTGGTCATCGCGACGCTGCCCAACACTTTCGTAACGAGCTGCCCGTAAAATGCAGCTCTGAAAAAGGGCCCGGCGAATCGCCGGGCCCTTTTTCTTGGCCTGGGCGGGCGGCTTGGAGCACCCAAGGCCTCTCGTGACAAGGGGTTGTAAACGAAGCGCGCGCTCGTTCTCTTTGGTGACGCATGCTCCGATTTACGACAGCTGGTGAATCGCACGGAATCGCGCTCGTTTCCATTCTCGAGGGAATGGTGGCGGGACTTCCACTCGTCGCCGCTGACATCGATGCCGATCTGGCGCGGCGTCAGCAGGGATACGGCCGCGGCAGACGCATGAAGATCGAGTCGGACCACGCCGAGCTCCTATCCGGCGTGCGCGCGGGTGAGACGATCGGCTCTCCGATCGCGATCCTCATTCAGAATCGGGACTGGAAGAACTGGCAGGAGATAATGGATCCGGCGCCGCGCCCAGGCGATCCGGAGCGGAAGCGGCCGGTGACGCGCCCGCGGCCCGGCCACGTCGACTTGTCCGGTATGCTCAAATACGATCGGGGTGACGCCCGTGACGTCCTTGAGCGTGCCTCGGCACGAGAGACCACCGCCCGCGTGGCCGCAGGAGCCATTTGCAGGCGCTTTCTGCGCGAATTCGACATCACACTGGGCAGCCACGTCGTTCACCTCGGCGGCGTCGACGCCAAGCGCCCTGACAGGATGCCACCCGACATCAACTCCATCGCTGATGCATCAGAGCTGCGTACGCTGGATCCCGACGCCGAGAAGGAAATGATCGTGCGGATCGACGCTGCCAAAGCAGAAGGCAACACCCTCGGCGGAATCGCCGAAGTAGTTTGCGACGGAGTGCCGGTCGGACTTGGTTCACACATTTCATGGTCTCGCAAGCTCGACGCGCGGCTCGCCGCCGCGCTGATGTCTATCCCGGCCGTCAAAGCGGTGGAGATCGGCCTCGGCGTCGAGGCCGCGCGGCGCAAGGGATCCGACGTTCACGACGAGATCGATGCCGACGAGCGAAACGTGCGGGCGGGCCGAGTGCGCAGGAGAACGAATCGCGCTGGTGGAATGGAAGGGGGAATCAGTAATGGCGAGCAGGTCGTCGTCCGCGCGGCGATGAAACCGATCAGCACTCTGATGCGGCCGCTCGGAACGATCGAGATGAAAACGCGCGAGCCAGCGCAGGCGGTGGCGGAACGAAGTGATGTCACGGCCGTTCCAGCGATGGGAGTAATTGCGGAGGCGATGACAGCGTTCGTTGTCGCGCAGGCGTTCCTGGAGAAGTTCGGCGGAGACTCGCTGGCGGAGACGCGACGCAATTACGAGAGCTACATCTCTTCGCTGCGCGAGAGACGGGGGCGATAAAACGTCGACGCCGCATTTGATCCTGGTCGGGTTACCCGGTGTCGGGAAGACGACGATCGGCAAAGCGGCGGCGCGTCAACTTGGCAGACAGTTTCTCGATTTCGATCGGGAGATCGAGAGGCGCGCGGGTATGGAAGTGCGCGAAATATTTCGTCTGAGGGGTGAAGACCACTTTCGATCGATGGAATTCGCGCTCACCGAGGAGCTGAGCGCGACGAGCGGGATGGTGCTTTCACCAGGCGGCGGCTGGATCACTCAACCGAAATCAGTCGAACTTTTGCGTTCCGCTGGACGTATCATATACCTTAGAGCGTCACCCGAGGCAGTTGCGCGTAGATTGCGCCGAGTGGAGACCCGCCCGCTGTTGGCGGGGCGGGACCCGGTGGTAGCGCTCCGGGAGCTGTACCAGAAGAGGAGAGCTCTCTACGAAACTGCCGATGAAGTGCTGGATACGGAACACCTTGCGCGACAACAACTTATAGCAAAGGTCGTCGAGCTTGGCTCGGCGATGAAATGAACCTGAACAATCAAAGAATGGCCCTATGAACGATAGACATCCTTCCCAACCACCCACCTTTCGCGTGATGGGCCCGCACGAGCGGGGGCGCTTTGCCCCTGAAGCGTGGGGACACCTGCTGTCGCTCAACGGCTCGGGTGCCATAAACGGCATCGAGCTCGAGCACATCATCGAAAGAGCGCTGATGCAATTCGACGGACGCATCGCGCTCGACGATTTGCGCGGACTATTGGAGGGAACTGGCTTGGAAGATTCGTCCGGTAGCGGCGACAACACAACGGTGCACTAAAGATGGCGAAAGCCAAATCAGCTAAAAGAAAAACTACTGCAAAGAGCGCGAAGAGCGCGGCGACCAAGGCGAGAAAAAACGCGCTGGAGACGCTCGACGGCGATCATCACCACGAGCCCGGCTCGACCTCGCTCGTAATCGTCGAGTCGCCGGCCAAGGCGAAAACGATCGGCAAGTATCTCGGCCGGTCGTATCGCGTCCGCGCGACCGTCGGTCACGTCCGCGATCTCCCCGAGAAGAAAATGGGAATCGACATCGACAACGGCTTCCAGCCGGAGTACGTGACGATCCCGGGCAAGGAGAAGACGGTCGCTGAATTGAAGTCAGCTGCGCGCGGTTCCAGAGAGATCTTTCTGGCGACCGACCCTGATCGCGAGGGCGAAGCGATCGCCTGGCACGTTGCCCAGCAGATCAAATCGAAGAACGGCGCGCCGGTCAGACGTGTGCTGTTCCACGAGATCACCCGTGACGCGGTGCAGTTGGCAATCCAGAACGCCGGCGAGATCGACGAGCGCAAAGTAGACGCCCAGCAGGCGCGTCGCGTACTCGATCGACTCGTCGGGTACAAGGCGAGTCCCGTTCTGTGGAAGACGGTGAAGAAGGGAATTTCCGCGGGACGCGTACAGACCGTCGCGCTGCGGCTCCTGGTCGAGAGAGAGCGCGAGATCCGCGCGTTCAAGCCGGTCGAGTACTGGACGGTAGAGGCGCTGCTAGAGGAAGACGGCCAGCAGTTCACAGCGAAGCTGCATCTTCTCGACGGCAAAAAGCCGGTAATCAGCAACGAGCGGGAAGCCAACGCGATTCTCGCTGCGCTCAAGCCGCGCAAGACGTTCCAGGTCACCGAAGTCAAACGACGCGAGCGCAGGAAAAATCCGGCGGCTCCGTTCACCACCAGTACGCTGCAGCAGGACGCGGCGAAGAAGCTCGGCTTCGGCTCGAAGCGGACGATGCGTCTGGCGCAGGACCTCTACGAAGGAATGGACGTCGGTGACGAAGGCGCAGTTGGTCTCATCACCTACATGCGCACCGACTCCACCCGCGTCGCCGCGTCAGCGGCGCTGCAGGCGCGCGATTACATCAAGATGATGTACGGCCAGCAGTATCTGCCCGATGGGCCGCGACTCTATTCAGACGGAAAAACCAAGAACGCCCAGGATGCACACGAGTCGATCCGCCCGACGGATCCGACGCGCCGTCCCGAGCACATTCGCAAATACCTGAAGGAAGATCAGTACAAGCTCTACGAGCTGATCTGGCAGCGCTTCATGGCGTCGCAGATGGCGCCGGCGATTTTCGACACCACCACCATCGACTTCGACTTCGATCGGTTCCTGTTCAGAGCGACCGGCAGCGTCGTCAAGTTCGACGGCTACCAGCGGCTGTACAAGGAATCGCGCGAGGCCGAAGAAGGGAAACCGCTCGAGGAAGAGCAGGGGCTGCCCGCCGTGCAAAGGGGCGAGGACATTCCCGTCCGGGCAATCACGCCATCGCAGCACTTTACGGAGCCGCCACCGCGTTACTCGGAAGCGAGCCTGGTCAAAGAGCTGGAGCGACTCGGTATCGGTCGTCCATCGACCTACGCATCGATCGTTTCGACTCTGGTAGACCGTCGCTACGCCCAGCTCGAGCAACGCCGCTTCTTCCCCACCCAGCTCGGTGAGCAAGTCGAGAAGGTGATGGTGAAGAGCTTCCCCGATGTCTTCAACGTCAAGTTCACGTCGCACATGGAGACCGATCTCGACAAGATCGAGGAAGGCGACGTCAACTGGCGCAAAATGCTGGGGGATTTCTACGGTCCGTTCGCCGAGTCAGTGAAGAGCGCCGACATCGAAGCATTGATCGGCGAAGCTCACGACTTATCGGCTTTGGAGACTGAGCGCTGTCCGGAGTGCGGTGGCAAGCTGGTTCCGCGCGGCGGATTTTTCGGCCCGTTCCTCGCCTGCGAGAATCATCCGAAGGACTGCAAGTACACGCGGCCCTTACGCGGCGATCGCAAGCCGGCGCAGCCGACCGACGAGATCTGCCACGAGTGCGGCGCGCCAATGGTAATTCGGCACGGGCGGTCGGGAGAATTCCTCGGCTGCAGCAGATTCCCGAAGTGTCGTGGGACCCGCTCGATGCCGACGGGCGTGAAGTGCCCGAAGGATGGCGGCGACATCGCGGTGCGTCGCTCAAAGAAACGTGGCAAGGCTTTCTACGGCTGCTCCAATTATCCGAAGTGCGACTTCGTGGTCTGGGATAAGCCGGTCGCCGAGACGTGTCCCGAGTGCGGCTACGTCGGCGCGGAAGCCAAGTTCACCAAGACGCGCGGCGACTACCGCCGCTGCATCAAGTGCGCGAACGAGTGGGACGTCGCGCCGTCGCCTGAAGCCGTGGCGGTGTGACCCAGCGCGTCACCGTTGTCGGAGGCGGGCTCGCCGGCTCTGAAGCAGCCTGGCAGCTCGCCGCGCGTGGCTTCGAAGTAACGCTCCACGAGATGCGACCGGTGATGACCACACCGGCGCACAAGACCGATCGATTGGCCGAGCTGGTGTGCTCGAACACGTTCAAGAGCACGGAGCTCACCAACGCGCACGGGCTGCTCAAGGCAGAAATGCGTCTGCTTGGTTCGCTCATCCTCGAAGCGGCCGATGGCGCGCGGGTAGCGGCAGGCAGCGCACTGGCGGTCGATCGGGACGCGTTTTCGACTGCTGTGACCGAGAAGATCAGTTCGGAGCCGCGAATCACCGTCGTGCGAGATGAGGTCGCAAGCATAACAGCTCCGGCTGTGATCGCGACCGGCCCGCTGACGTCGGACAAGCTCAGTGAAGCGATTAAGGCTCGACTCGGAAGTACCGCGCTGGCGTTTTATGACGCGATCGCGCCGATCGTTGCGCGTGACTCGATCGACGACTCGATCGTTTTTCGTGCCTCCCGGTACGGCAAGGAGACGATGGACGGCGCCGACGACGAAGGTGCGTATCTCAACTGCCCGATGTCGCGCCAGCAATACGACGCATTCCTCGACGCGCTGAGCTCGGCGGACCAGTATCACGGCCACGAGTTCGATGAAGTCCCTTACTTCGAGGGCTGTATGCCGGTAGAAGTCATGGCCAAGCGCGGGAGAGATACGCTGCGATTTGGTCCCCTGAAGCCGGTGGGCCTGCGCGATCCGCGCACGGGACGCGAGGCGTACGCGGTGGTCCAGCTCCGCCAGGAAGACCGCGCCGGTCGGATGTGGAATCTGGTCGGATTCCAGACGCGGCTTCGCATTCCGGAGCAGCAGCGGGTGCTGAGAATGATTCCGGGGCTCGAGCAGGCAGAGTTTCTGAGATACGGATCCATACATCGGAACTCGTACCTCAATTCTCCAGCTGCGCTGAGCTCCCATCTTTCGGCGCGCGACGATCCGACCATTCTGTTCGCCGGTCAGATCACAGGCGTGGAAGGCTACACCGAGAGCTCGGCCACCGGACTGCTGGCGGGCATCAATCTCGCCCGAATTCTTGCCGGAGAAGCGCCGGTGATTCCGCCGCCCACGACGATGCTTGGCGCGCTCTACCGCTACATGAATGAAGCCGATCCGAGGCACTTCCAGCCGATGAACGCCAACTTCGGATTGCTCGACGAGCTGCCGGAGCGCGTGCGCGACAAAAAGCAGAAAAGGGAGATGCTCGCTGATCGCGCCCTGCATGAGATGCAGGCGTGGATCGAGGCCAACAGCCTCCACGGCACCCTCGCGGCGCCAGCGTGAAGAAGCGCCAGTTGGCGGACAGCCGCGCTGAAGAGGACTCCGCTCTCCCGCCCTCAGCCGTCGAAGACTTTCTCACCCATCTCGCCAAAGAGCGCGACGTCTCGCCGAACACAGTCATCGCGTACCGGCGCGACCTCGAGGAGTTCGTGGCGTTCCTCGGCTCCTACTACGGCGCGCGCGAGTGGTCCTGGCAGGGTCTGGACCGTCTCGCCATTCGCGGATTTCTCGCACATCTGACGCGGAAGAAACTGAACAAGCGGTCGATTGCGCGCAGTCTGTCCGCGGTGCGCAGCTTCTACAAGTATCTGCACCGGAACGAGCTGGTTGAGGCCAATCCTGCGCGCAGCGTCAGCACGCCGAAGCAGGAGAAATATCTACCCGGGTATCTGGATCGCGCGCAGATCGACCTGCTTTTTCAGTCGGCGGAGCTGAAAGCGCAGGAAGGAAAATTCTCCGATGTCAGAAACTGCGCAATCCTCGAGCTATTCTACTCGACGGGGATGCGACTGTCGGAGCTGCGAGGAATCAATCGCATGGACATCGATCTGCTGTCGCAGCAGGTGAAAGTGCGGGGGAAGGGAAGAAAAGAGCGGATCATTCCCGTCGGTGATCACGCCCAGCTGGCGCTGAGGAATTACGAGTCGAAGCGCGACGAGCTGCTGCGCGCCTTCGGTCAGTCGGGCGACAGAACTGCGTTTTTTCTGAGCAGTCGCGGCAAGCGGATTTCGGTGCGCGCGATTCAAAACGCGGTGAAGGGATTTCTCGACAAGATCGACGAGAGCTCGGGCCTTTCTACGCACTCGCTGCGTCACACCTTCGCCACACATCTTCTCGACGCCGGCGCAGACCTGCGCGCTGTCCAGGAGCTGCTCGGCCACGCGTCGATCTCCACGACGCAGATCTACACCCACACCAGTATCGAGCGATTGAAGCAGGTCTACGAGAAGGCGCACCCTCGCGCCTAGACCCCATCCGAAGAAGTTCGGCTCACCTGGGCAGAGGGTATAACATTCTCGGTTTGAAGCTGAAGAAGACGCCAACTTCTGGCGCGACGTCGGGAGCTTTCGAGGTTACACCGAAGGCGGTGTTCAGCTTCAAGTGCACGTGTGGGTTGAGCCAGTACTGTCCCTCGATGATCCATTCGACCTCGTCCTGATCGCCTTCGATTCCAGTATAAAAACGGAACTTCGGCGAGAATCTCTTCAGGTACTCCAGTGCGTATTCACCGAAGGCTACCTTTTTGTCGGCAGCGTCATACTCGCCCGCCGCGCGCAGGGTTAGAGTACCGAATCCGAACCCCTTTATCGCACCGGCGCCAAATTTGTACTCCCAATCGTGCGTGCCGATGATACGGCGATGGCGTTGAAACGGAAAATCGACCTCGAGATAACTGAATAGATCCGGTCGCTTCCGCGTCTCGTGCGCGATCCGATAACGAATTTCTGCCTGGGTGTCGCCGAAACCGGACTCTTTCAGCACCGCCGGCAGACTACTCGGATCCGAAGGACTTTTGCGCAGCGTGGCTCTCGTGAAGTACGCGCTCTCGAATTCGATCAGGATTCGGTCGGTGAGACCGTAAGCGATGAACGAGTTGGCCTCGTGTTCGCGAAACTTTCCGCGAAAATCCTGATCGAGACCAAATCCCAGCTCGGCGGGTTTGTATTCGAACTGGTTGGCAAGAGTGTACTCGTAAAACGGATAGACGACCAGCTCGCCTGCCTCGACGTATTCACCGAACATCGACGTTGCGATGCCAGGGCCACGATCGACGAGGTATGGCTGTTGAGCGAGAGGCGTTGGGTGACGTCGCTGCGCCCTGGCCATGGCCGGCATGCAGATATTCGCGGATGCGAGAGTAACGAAAACGGCGAGGCGGGCTGAGAAGCGGACCTTCGGCGCACCACGGGTGTCACAGAGCATTGGTCCCTCCCTGTTGCCATGAGGAGCACCCGAGCGCAATCTAAAGGACACGCATGACCAGTCCTCACCCTCCCGCAACGGTCAAGAGCAGAAAGCGTCACCACTGGATCGTGCGCGTCACCCACTGGGTGAATTTCGTCGCCATCGTCATCATGGTGGGCAGCGGACTGCGCATCTTCAACGCCTATCCGGCGTTCGCGCGCAAGGGCGAAATGTTCTGCTGCTATCCGTTCGAGCACAAACCGATTCCTGACTGGCTCACCTTCGGGGGTTGGCTCGCCGGTGCCAGAAATTGGCATTTCGCGATGATGTGGGTGCTGGTCGTGAACGGCCTTATTTATCTCGGCTTCGTCTATCTCCATGGAGAATGGAGAGACCTCGTGCCTCGTAAGGGCGACATCCGCGACAGCTGGCAAATGGTGAAGTTCTACACTTTCCGACGCAAGGATCATCCGCATCAAGGCAAGCACAACGCATTGCAGAAGGCAGCCTATTTCCTGCTGCCAATTGCCGGCATGCTCGCTGTCCTGACAGGTATCGCGATCTGGAAGCCGATGCAGCTCTCCTGGCTCACAGCCCTATTCGGCGGCTACGTGTGGGCGCGCTACTGGCACTTCATCGCGATGCTGGTGATCGTGATCCTGAGCGTTGTTCACGTCTTCATGGTTTTCGCCGTCGATCCGTACTCGATCACGTCAATGATCACTGGTAATTACGATCCATTGCTCTCGCCGGAGGCACGCAACGCTCGGCCGTTCTATCATCTGCTGCCGCGACGACCCCGAAGCGTCGCAGCTGCACCACCGCCGAGGGAGATCACTTGAGCAGCAACCGGCGCAAAAATGTGTCGATCAACGGTATCGCTCGCCGCGATTTTCTGATTAGCGGCAGCGGATTGCTGGCCGCCGCCGTCCTGGCGGCGTGTGACTCTGGCGGGCCAAAATCAGCTGAAAAGCTTCTCCGCTACGCCGAGCGCAAGAATCGAGGACTCGAGCGCGAGCTCTTTCGACACACATCAATGGATCTCGTGCAAGCCGGTGCTCACGACGCCGGCAACAAGTTGCCGAGCTATTACATCTCGCCCACAGTCCCGGTCTGGGACGAAAGTGCGAGAGGAAAGTGGGCGCTCGAAGTGAGTGGTCTGGTGGCGAATCCAGTGCGGCTCACGCTCGAAGATCTGCAACGGCTGCCGCAGGTCTCGAACCGCGTCAATCACTATTGCGTCGAGGGTTGGACTGCCGTCGAGACGTGGACCGGTGTTCCCTTCGCCGAGCTGGCGCAGCTGGTGCGCGCCGATCCGCAGGCGAAGTACGTCGACTTCCAGTCGTTTGACGAGGACTATCACGAGAGCTGGGACATCGAGAGCGCGATGCACAAGCAGACTGTCGTCGCCTACGGATTGGATGGAAAGATGCTCGAGCCCGCGCACGGCGCGCCGGCGCGCGTGTATTCGCCCGTCAAGCTTGGCTACAAGAACACCAAGTACCTGACAAAGATCGTGTTCATGCCCGAGATGAACGGTGGGTACTGGAGCGACAGGGGCTACGAGTGGTACGCGGGTGTATGATCCACGGCCCGCCTTGACGGTTACATCAACGGCCCGCGTCGCCCTCTACCGAATTCGCGTCTTGGGCGGCGTCTGATTGAGCCGCGAATTCTTTTCTCCTTCGCCCCGACGAGCTGCACCCCGGAATAACAGAACTTCCTTCAGGTAAGCTCGATTCATGATCGCCCCAATCACGAGCAGCGCCGTTCCCGCCAGAACGGAAACCGTCCCGTAGCGCCAGGTATCCCGACCCAGTAGCGCGGCGGCCATGCAAATCGTTCCCAGAGCGACCAGCGTCTGTCCGCTCTTACTCGGCACCGCTCGCGTCCGCCGTCGCCGCTCGCGCAGGGGTGCTACTCCGCCCGCCTGCCAGGCGTCCAGGAGTATCGTCAGGCCGACCAGCGCGACCAGTACACCAAGCAGTAGAGGAAATTGCTCGACCTTCATGACCGGTTGGATTGCAAGAAAAGGGCGCACCCTTGAGCCTGCCAGGGGCCACCTAACCCTCAGCAGAGGCGTTAATTTGAAGCGATGAACCGCGACCTCGAGCGCGTACGCTCGACTACCATACTAGCCGTACGCAGGAACGGTCAGGTTGCGCTGGGTGGCGACGGACAAGTCACCGTCGGCCAGACAGTGATGAAATCGAACGCGCAGAAGGTGCGCACGCTGCACGGAGGCAAGCTGCTCGCCGGGTTTGCCGGCGCTGCCGCTGACGCCTTCACGTTGTTCGAGAAGTTCGAGGAGAAGCTCGAGCGATACCCAGGGAATCTCCAGCGCGCGGCAGTGGAGCTGGCCAAGGATTGGCGCAGCGACCGCGTACTTCGTCGGCTCGAGGCTCTGCTCGCCGTCACCGATCGGGAGCACGGATTCATTATCTCGGGGACAGGCGACATCATCGAGCCCGATGATGGCATCCTCGCCATCGGCTCCGGTGGGTCGTACGCACTCGCCGCCGCCCGTGCGCTGGTCGAGAACACCGACCTGCCGGCGCGTGAGATCGTCAAGCGCGGTCTTGAGATTGCTGCCGAGATCTGCGTCTATACCAACGCCAACATCACGGTGCTGGAGCCAAGCTGATGGCATCGCCACGCACGCAGCAGGCACTGGAGCGCCTCGCCGGGCTGACACCAAAGCAGATCGTGGAGGAGCTCGATCGCTACATAGTGGGCCAGGGCGACGCCAAGAAAGCAGTCGCCATCGCGCTCAGAAATCGCTGGCGTCGACAGCGGGCGCCCGATCAGATCCGCGAGGAAATCTCTCCCAACAACATCATCCTCGTCGGGCCGACAGGGGTTGGGAAAACCGAGATCGCGCGGCGCCTGGCGCGGTTGGCCGGTGCTCCGTTCGTGAAAGTCGAGGCGTCCAAGTTCACCGAGGTCGGCTACGTCGGACGTGACGTTGAATCGATGGTTCGCGATCTGGTCGAGAGCGCCATCAATATGGTGCGCAGCGAGCGCGAGTCGGAGGTTCAGGACGTCGCCAAGCAGAAAGTGGAAGACCGACTGCTCGATCTACTGCTGCCGGTCCCGCCGGACATCAAGCAGTCGACGCATACGTCCGCTGCCGCCGGCGGGGGAGCGCATCTCTTCGTCGTCTCACCCGGCGGATCGGTCTCCAGCGAGACGGATGCTTCCGAAGTTCGCTACAAACGCACTCGGGAAAAATTGAAAGCCCTTCTCGCCGACGGCCAGCTCGACGAGCGCGAGATCGAGATCGAGGTCACCCAGCAGTCGCCGATGATGTTCGACATGATGGTGCCGCAGGGCGCGCCAGAGGGAATCGACAACCTCTCCGAGATGCTCCAGGACATGCTGCCCAAGCGCAAGAAGAAGCGGAGCGTGAAAGTCTCCGAAGCACGCCGCATCCTGCTCGGGGAGGAGCTCGAGAAGTTGATCAACAAGGAAGATGTCACCGCCGACGCACTCGAGAGAGTGCAGACGATGGGGATCATTTTCCTCGACGAGATCGACAAAATTGCCGGGCAGCGCGGTCCGAACACCGGCGGACCAGACGTCTCGCGTGAGGGCGTGCAGCGCGATCTGTTGCCGATCGTCGAAGGCTCCAACGTGCAGACCAAGCACGGGATGGTGAAGACCGATCACGTTCTGTTCGTCGCCGCAGGAGCGTTCCACGTTGCCAAGCCAAGCGATCTGATTCCGGAGCTGCAGGGCAGGTTCCCTATTCGTGTTGAGCTCGACTCACTCACCGAAGCCGATTTCGTCCGCATCATGACCGAGCCTGAGAACGCGCTCACCAAGCAGTACTCGGCGCTCGTCGAAGCAGAAGGAGCGAAGCTCGAGTTCACCGAGGATGGAATCGCCGAGATCGCCAAGATCGCCGCTCACGTCAACGACCGGATGGAGAATATCGGCGCCCGCCGGCTGCACACGGTGATGACGACGCTGCTCGAGGATGTTCTGTTCGGGCTGCCGGACAGCGGCGAGAAGTCGGTGCGAGTGGATCAGGCTCGGGTACGCAGCAAGCTCAAAACGATTGCCGATGACGAAGACCTGAGGCGGTACATCCTATAAGCGGCGTGGAGCGGGGAGCCGGCGGCCAAGAGCGAGAGCGGCTCTTCATCGGAGTTCCACTCACGGATGAAGCGCGGCACGCGATTGATAAATCGCTGCCGAAGAAGCTGCCTGGCAAGCCCGTTCCGGTTGAGAACTGGCATTTCACGCTGCGGTTTCTCGGATCGACTGCCGCGGAAGCGCGCGATCAGATAATTCAGCGACTAAAGTTTGCGGGGTGCGGCGAGGCCTTCACCGTTCGCTTCAGCGAGCTTGGCGCATTTCCGAGTGCGGGTCGCGCACGTGTGTTGTGGCTGGGGATTGACGAAGGTGTCGAGCGAATGAAGCAACTCGCCGCCATCGCTGAAGCGTCAGCCAGAAGCGCCGGATTTCCCGCCGAAGGGCGTGAATTCACACCTCATCTCACTCTGAGCCGCATCGATCCGCCGGCGTCGGTAAAAACGCTGCTGACGAGCAAGCCGCGATTTGGAACGCGAATGACGGTGGACTCGCTGATTCTTTATCGCAGCAGACTCGGTGGCGGTCCTGCCCGCTACGAGGAAGTAATGCGCATCAATCTATCGAAGTCCTAGTTCCCAGATGTCGGCACCAGGCGGACATTGCGATTACCGGCAGCAGCGCGGTGGAGAACACCGATCGTCAATAGCTCGTCCCGCGTTTGCTTTCACAGCGCTATCGCTTTGCCGGGCCGCCTGCGCTGGAAGCGGGTGGGTCGTGTCAGTCGGAGAAGTGGATGAGGCAGCGGGTTGCTGTGCGAATAAACCGGACGACGAAGCGGTGGCGAGGATCAGCGCGACGAGGAATCTGCGACGCAAATGCACCTCCGCATAATTGATTGGATTGCTAACTAAGCGCGATTCCGCAATCTCGTCCAGACTATCGCGTACGCCGTGATATTGAGCAAAAGAACGATACTTCCCAACAGTACCTGCGTCGATCGTGTCAGGCCGGTCGGGTACAAAGTCGGCTGAACGTAGTGCTCGATGAACCCGCCGCTGTAGCCGGCCTCGCCGCCCTTCATTCGAAACGAATTCTCCAGTGGTGTGAGTGGGCAGATCCAACCCATGTACTCGATGAGAACGCCCCACACCGCTGCGGGAATGTGAAGCCACGCCAGCCGGGGCCAGCGCACTACTAGCAGTCCTCCAAGTACCACAAAGAGGACGAAGCCGAGATGAATTACAAGTACGAGATCCGCGAGGCCGCGGTAAATCAAGCGGTCGGCGCGGCTGACAGTTCGTTACCCAGCAACGGCGGGCCGCTGGGTGCATCGAAAGTCATCCTGTCGACGAGTTGGTGGAAGCGTGGCTCGTCGCGTAGAGAATCGACCAGTGGATGCACCCGCAGATATGCTGCCCAGCCGCGACGCTCGTCGATAGCGCGCTCCACCCAGTCGAGCGCTTTCTGCTTGTCGCCTATCGCCATGTGCACGACTGACAGATCCACCGAAGACACATACTCGTGTTTGTGCCGCTCCAACAGCTCCTTTGCCACCTGCTCCGCGTACGACGCATCGCCCGCCATCGCCAGCGAATAGGCCAGTGTCGCCTTTGTGGTGGTGCTACACTCTGAGGCGAGGGCGAGCGCTTCGCGCAGCACCCGCTCAGCGGCGTCGTACTGCTTCTGGAACGTGAGCAGCAGCCCCTGGATACGGTAACTCTCCTCGGCGGTCGGATTCATCGCGATGGCGCGGTCGAGATGATAGCGTCCCTGCTCGTATTTTCGCGCGTAGAGGTAGCAATAGCCGAGGCTGCGCCTGACTGACACCGATGCCGGGTCGTTCTCCTGGGCGGTGTGCGCTTCGATCAGCGCTTCGTCAAAATGTCCCTTCGACGCCAGCATGAATGCGTACCACTGGTGCGAAGGTGCATAACGTGGATCGAGCTCGATGGCGCGCCGGAATTCCCGCTCCGCTTCGTCCCAGCGCCAATCGTAAATGAAAAGACTCCATGCCAGGGATGCGTGCGCCTCGGCCAGCGACTCATCCAGCGCGATGGCTTTCCGCGCATAGAACTTCGCCTTCTCGTGGCCCTCGTGAACGGGCACGTTCCGGTAGTCGATGTGCAGCGAGTACGAGTCGGCGAGGCCCGTATACGCCAGCGCGTAGGTTGGATCGAGCGCGATCGCCTCCTCAAAGAATTTTATCCCTTCGATAACTCCCTCCGATGTCCGCTTGTTCCACGCGTAGCGCCCGCGCAGATAAAGGCCGTATGCCTCCACGTTTTCGGTGTGGCGACTTGGCGGTGCCGGAGCCAGATCGGCAAAGGACGTCGAGCGCAGCGTCGTAACGATCGTACGCGCGATCTCGTCCTGAATGGCGAATACGTCGTCCAGCTTGCGGTCGTAGCGCTCTGACCACATCAGCCGGCCGTCGTCGGTAGAAGTGAGCTGCGCCGTGATGCGGAGATTGTCGCCCATTCGGCGCACAGTGCCCTCGAGAACTTCCGATGCCTCTAGCAGCGCACCGATCGCCCGCACGTCCTGTGCTTTGCCCTTGAGTGCAAAAACTGACGTGCGCGACGCAACGCGCAGCCCATCGACTTTCGCCAGCGCGTTGATCAGCTCGTCGGTGATGCCGTCACTCAAATACTCGTTGTCAGGATCCGGACTGGCATTCACGAATGGCAGCACCGCAATCGCGCGCGTCGTCACGGCGAAGGCATGGTGCGGCTCCGTCCGGGCGCGCGCCAGCGCTTCGCAGAACTCGGCGACGCTCTGGTAGCGCTGCGTCGGATCCTTCGCCAGTGCTCTCTCCAGCACGCGCTCGAAACCCGATGGCGCGTCCGGACGCAACGCCCGCAACGGACGCGCTCTCTCGGTCACCTGCTTTGCCATCGTCGCGCGCGGCGACGCCCCCTTGAACGGCGGCTCGCCGGCAAGCATCTCGTAGAACACGCACGCCAGACCGTAGACATCACCGGGCACACCGACATCAGACTCGCCCGACGCCTGCTCGGGGCTCATGTACTCCGGCGTCCCGAGCACGATACCGCCCAACGTTAGCGTTTCTTCGGCGTTCTTGACGTGAACATGGGCGATGCCGAAATCGGAAAGGAGAGCGTGATCGTCGGCAAAGAGGATGTTCTCCGGCTTCACATCCCGATGCACGAAACCGTTGCGATGGGCGTAATCCAGCGCTGCGCCCACTTCCTGTGCAATGCGCAGCGCATCATCCACGGGAAGTTTGCTCTCGCGATTCAGTCTGTCGCGGAGCGATCCGCCGGGAACGAACGGCGAGACGTAGTAGAGCGAGCCGCCGGATTCGCCGGAATCGATGAGCGGAACGATGTGCGGATGCGAGAGCTGCGCGGCGATGCCGATCTCGCGCATGAATCTGTCCGCCCCCACCGAAGCGCTGAACTCCTGCTTGAGCACCTTGACCGCAACTTTCCGCCTGTGCTTGCGCTCATCGGCAAGATAGACGGTGGCCATGCCACCATTTCCGAGCAGCCGCTCTATGGTGTAGCGATCGTCAAGCGAAGCTTTGGGAGTGAAAGGCGTCTCGCCAACGGGAACCTGCCACATGCCTACAAGTTACCGTGGGGCGAATTCGCGCGCACCGGTTTTTGTGCAACGTTTGCTGCGATGCTATCCCCGCTTGAAGAACTGCACCGCTCGCTCGTGCTTCTTCGCCGCGGCGAGGCTGCGGAAGGTGCCGAGGTTTTTACGACGGCCAGTCTTTGCATTTTTCTTCCGCGAGTACAGGCGGTACTGCCCGGATTTGAGCTTCCGAATCATGTGACTCTCTCTGAAAAGATGTCCTGAAATCTCCGCCGCTATCGAGGCGGCCGGAGAACTCCGCCGCCTGTGTCGCGACGCCCGATCGAAACAAGACTCGACGTATACGCCCCTGGCCTCATCGCCAATGTCGGGGCTCTCAGCTGCCATTCGTCGACGATCCACGCGCCCGACGGCACTTTGCTGAATCGGGTGTAACCGCCGGCGTCGAAACGACTCAGCGGTCCAGCATTTACGAAGCGGAAATCGATCTCGCGCAGCTCGGATGTCGCCTGATCGACCCAGATGACGCCGCTAATGTCGGCCAGCTTCCGATTCGGTACCGGCTCGAAGGAGACACCGATCATACCCGGCCTCTCGTCCTCTCGCACCAGCCGGAAGCAATGCGTCGCCGCAAACTGCTCGGACTGGAGCACCCTTTCGTCGGGGCCAAAAATCGTCCAGCCTTGATTCATGTCGCCGACGACGTAACCATCGACGGCGAGTCTGGTTGGATCTTCAACGCCGAATGGTCGCTTGTTGGTAATCGAAAATTCGCTGCTGTCGCTGCTGATGACTCGTCCGGTGCTGTCGATGTCGCGCGTGTACCTGTGAGCGCGGCCGATTCCGGCCAGATCCATCAGCGTCAACTGGCTGGAGCGTAGCGCCTTGTCGATCTCGTCCCAGACGGAGGAAAGCGCCTGTGCGCCGGACTCGTTGCGACCGCACTGCGACTTCGAGTTTACGACGATGCTCTGCAGCACCACCCGCGGACTCTCGATGTTGAGCACGAGCTCGTTGGCCCGCGGTAGCGTCAGCTCGGTCGAGACGAAAGGCAGATATCCAATCCGTCGCACACGCACGCGGTAGGTGCCGCGCGGCGCGCGCAACACGCGGATTCCATACTCGCTGGCAAGGCCTTCGGCGACGACGCTATCCCTGGCGCTCAGCAGGGCGATCAGTGCACCGCTCACGGGCGATCCATCCGGCGAGCTGAGCTTGATACGCAGGTCCGATGTCACGTCCTGCCCGCCCGCGCTCACTGAAGCGAGCGCGCCAACGACCAGCGAGTACAGAATCACGCGACGTCCCATGAAGGCTCCTCCAGACGCCTACGTCGTGCTCAACTTCCCTGCGCCAGCTTGAGGATGCTGTTGCCCGACATCATGTACAACTCACCAGCAAAGTCGACACCGAAAGACGTGACACTACTGGAGGTCAGACCCCAGTCTTTCTGATCGACAGCCACGCCATTCTGATATCTGAAGCTCTTGAGGAATCCAGCGCAATAGTCCGAATAGAAATAATGCCCGCGAATTCCCGGAATCGCACTGCCACGGTACACGTAGCCACCAGTTATCGAGCATGCACCGCCGGTGTGCCCGTAGTCAATGACCGGCAGCTGCAGCCCAGTTTGATTGCAGGATGACGCGTTGTAGCAGCTGGCGCCTTCCATGATGTTCCAGCCGTAATTGATGCCGCCGTGGCCGGCTGCGGCGACGTCCACCTCTTCATGGAGCCCCTGGCCGACATCAGCGATGTAAAGGAGGCCGGTCGTCGCGTCGAAGGCGTAGCGCCACGGATTCCTCAGTCCCTTCGCCCAAACCTCACCGCGATGGTTGGCCTGATTCACGAATGGATTGTCCGGGGGAATCAGATAAGGATCGCCGTGATCGACGTCGAGTCGCAGCAAAGATCCGAGCAGCGCGTTGAAGTTCTGACCGTTGCCGAGCGGATCGCCGCCGCCGCCACCGTCGCCGAGCCCGGCGTAAAGCATCCCATCGGGCCCAAAGCTCACCAGTCCGCCGTTGTGGTTGCTGTAACTCGAATGTGGCGTGGTGATGATCAGCTTGGTCGTTGTGGGATCCGCAACCTCGGGGTTCGATGTCGTAGTGAACCGCTCGATTCTGATGTCGCCGTTGGGCTGGGTGGTGAAGTAGACGTAGAAGTAATGGTTGGTCGCGTACTGCGGATGAAACGCAACGCTCAGCAGACCGCGCTCGCCCCCGCTCAACACTCTGCCGGAGATGTCGAGGAACGGCGTCGTCTGGAGCACGCCGTTGCGGATGACTCGGATGCGACCGCCCTGCTCGACGACGAAAATTCTGCCGTCGTTGAGCGGCTGGGTGAGAAATACTGGAGAAGAGAGCCCGCTGCCGATGAAGGGATCGAGCTTGAGAGTCAGGCCTGGAGGCAGTGAGGCGTCGCCGGGCGCAGTCGAATCATGACAGGCAACGCTGGCGAGAATTGCTGACGAAGCGCAAAGGACGCGAACAGGGCGTGACATGGTCATCGCACACTCGCGGAAGAGAGTCGGCCGGCCTTGGTATATTTCCGACGATACTTTACAGCGCCGCGCAACTCACATGCCCCGAAAAATCACTTCCGCTCGCGAAGAGCGGCCGCATCGAGATTTTCTGCAGATCCCCGACTTCTCCGCAAAGGAGATCGACAAGTTGTTTTCGCTCGCCGAAAAGATGCGCGCGGGGAAGTACACGAAGAAGCCGTTAGCTGGAAAATCGCTGGCGATGATTTTCATGAAGTCCTCGACGCGGACGCGGGTGTCGTTCGAGGTCGGTGCGTGGCAGCTGGGTGGGCATGCGCTGTTTCTGTCGCCGCGCGACGTCCAGCTCGGACGCGGCGAGCCGATCGCCGACACCGCACGTGTGCTCTCGCGCTATGCCGATGGGATCATGATCAGGACTTTCGCTCACTCGGAGATCGAAGAGCTGGCGCGCTACGCGGATGTACCGATCATCAACGGTCTCACCGATCTGGTCCACCCGTGCCAGGTGCTGGCCGACCTCCTTACCGTCAAGCAGTTCCTCGGCGGCTACAGGGGAAAGCGCATCGCCTGGATCGGCGATGGCAACAACATGGCTAACTCGTGGATCAATGCGGCGTACGTGCTGGGCTTCGAGCTGACCCTCGCGTGTCCAGAGGGCTACGATCCCGACTCCGCCATCCTCAAGCGCGCGCAAACCAAAGCAAAGGTGCGCGTAGTGCGCGACCCCGCCGAAGCAGCTGAAAAAGCCGACGTCGTCAACACCGACGTCTGGGCTTCGATGGGTCAAGAAGAGGAGCAAGCCGTGCGCGAGAAGGCGTTCAGGGGCTACAAGGTGGACAACACTCTCATGAGGGGCGCCAACAAGGACGCGATCTTCCTGCACTGTCTGCCCGCCCACCGCGGCGAGGAAGTGGCGGTCGAAGTGATCGATGGTCCGCAGAGCAGAGTCTGGGACGAAGCCGAAAATCGCCTCCACATCCAGAAGGCGATCATGGCGGTTTTGATGGGCGGCGAAAAGCTGTAAGGAGCAGTAACAGATTCGCCCCGCGCCGAGGTAACAAACTCGTTGGACGTGGCCGAAAAAAAAGTCCTGGCATTAGCCCCGAAATCGAAAGACCTCGGTCACAAATCTGCCTTTGCCAATCTATGTGTGAGAACGGGTTATGGTCCTGTAGGAGGCCTTAACTGCTGTTGAGCTTGGGTCAGATGGTCGTCTTACTGGTAGCCTCCAACCATGAGACTACGATGCGCCGTTTGACCCAGTTTTCGACCTTTCTGAGCACACTTAGAGCGGGTACCATCGGGGCGCTTGCCCTGGCGGCCGTTTTGTCCTGCTCTGAGCCTGGCACCACTTCAGTAGCCCCAACACCCGATGGCGTCATCCGCGTCAAGGTCGGCTCGGTTGAGGTCGTTGTTCCGGACTCGGTCAAGCAAGCGCTCGCGGCCCAGGAAGCTCAGGGTAGCGCGAACAGCGTTGTACCCATTTCTATGGCGGCAAGTTATCTGTCGCCAATGTCATCCGCCGCTTCGCTCGCGGCTGCTTCCAGCTGCGGCAGCTTGGGTACTACCCCCGGTTACACCAAGTCGAAGCCTGATAATTTCAGGCCAGAGGACATCCCCAACATCGCTCCGTACCCTCTGACTGATGATGGCTGGATCCCGGATTCGTATGTGTCCATTGGATTCGACTTCAACTTCTACGGGAACACGTATAACAAAGTGAACGTCTACTCGAACGGCTTCCTTCTGTTCGGGCCGGCGCCGCCGAGGAGCGCCAGCGGCTTTGCTCCTGGTGGGAGGATTCCTTCGACGGCCAACCCGAAGAACATTCTCGCCTTTGCCTGGACCGACTGGTCACCCCAGCTGGTGCAGGACGGAATACGCTGGGAGACGCGCGGAGCAGCGCCGAATCGCCGCTTCGTTCTTCAGTTCAACAACGTCCCAGAATACTACTCCGCGTCGAGATTAGGTGCGATCGTGCCGCAGGCCGGCCGGGTAATGACTCAGGTCGTGCTGTACGAAGGCTCCAACAATATCACGATTTACACGAACTCGATGACCATCACCAACAGCGGCCACTTCGTGACGCAGGGCATCGAAGACCTCAGCGGCACACAATGGCTCGCCGACAGCGTTTG
>DASXSL010000012.1:0-15564 GCA_036506035.1 Gemmatimonadaceae bacterium
CGCCTCACGCGGCTTCGTTCCGACGCTGCTGATTCTGTCGGCACTCAAGTTCACGATCGTGGTGATGTTCTACATGCACCTGAAGTACGATCACAGAATCTTCCGGGTGTTGTTCACCGGCCCGCTTCTCATCGCCGCACTGACACTGGTGGCGCTGATGTTCCTCTTCGGACATCTCTACATCAAAGTGATGTAGGTATGTTGGTCCTGGCGCTGCTTCATCCGATCGCCAATCTGAGCTGGTGGCGATGGTCCGTTCATCCGAGTACGGTCGTCGGCATCGCAGCACTAGGCGGGCTCTACGTCTGGGCCTCCGCAAAACTTCGCCAGCAGCCAAGCACCGGTCAGAAGATCTATTTCCTCTCGGGGCTGGTGGTGATGTTCGCATCGCTGAATGGCCCCATTCACGATCTGAGCGACGATTACCTGTTCAGCGCCCACATGGTGCAGCACCTGCTTCTGACGCTCGCCGTGCCGCCGCTCCTTCTCGCCGGAACACCGGGCTGGATGCTTCGTCCGGTTTTGACAAAGCGATACATCGCGCCGATCGCGCACTTTTTCACGCGGGCTCCGATAGCCTTCGTCGCGTTCAACCTCACGATTGCGTTCTGGCACCTGCCGCCCTTTTACAACGCGGCGATGGCGCACCACAGTCTGCACATTATCGAGCATCTGATGTTCATGACCGCGGCGGTGCTGATGTGGTGGCCGCTACTCAGTCAGCTGCCTGATTTTCCGCGGCTCGCCTATCCGGGACAGATGCTTTACAGCTTTCTGATGAGCATTCCGATGTCGATTATCGCGATCTACATCGCGATGGCCGACCACGTCCTCTATCCGGCCTACAGCGCCGCGCCGCGCGTGCTCCCGCTGACTCCGCTCGAGGATCAGCTCCTCGGCGCGTTGATCATGTGGATTCCTGGCGGAATCATCTTCATGATCATCATGACGGTGGTGTTCTTCAAATGGAACGCCCGCGGCGAAGACTCGACCGCGGGCGCACAGGTGGACTGGAAGCCGTCGACGGCCTAGTCGTCGGTTCCCTCAAGCGCTCGCTTGAGCTGATGATCGAGCTTCGGGTGCTTGCGCCACAAGTACCACAGCATCAGCGACGATGCCAGCAGATTGGCGATGAAGATCTGCACCCAGGACATTTGTCCCAGAGCTGATTGCGCGAACGCCGCTGCGATCATGTAGAAGCCGAGCGTCATAATCACGAAAGCGACGAGCAGGCCGGCCAGGATCCCCGGCGTCCGCTCAGCCTGATGAACGATGACGGTCAGCAGAATACCGACGATGAAGAACGCCACGTAATGGAACACCGTGTAGCCGAACACCTGGGTGAACGCGGTGTCACCCATCATGTTCTTGCCGAGTATGCTGACGACGCCCTTGCCGAGGAAGATGGGGGTGTAGAATGGATGTCCGGCGATGGTATCGACAATGAGAAACCACACTGCGATCGCCGTCGCCCCGATGAAACCGGTGATGATGCCCTCACGCAAAAAGTTGTGCGGCCGCTCAGCCATCGGTGTCCTCTTGTGCAGTGGGGACGCAACTCTGTTTCCGGGGAAAATACCCAACACGTCGATATATTCCAAGCGAAGCTGCGCGCGCGGCGTAACCTGAGCGAGCCGATAGCGTGGCACCGTTCTCGCCACGCGATGACGTTCGCTTTCCTCGTTCGTTTTGTATTCGACGCTCACCGCTGACAATGTTCTCTCGCAAAATTCGAATCGCCATCCTCGCGCTGCTCACTGCCTGCGCCGTTACTCCAACCCTGCTCGAATCGCAAACCACAAGAAGAACCACGACGAGACGCCGCGTCAGGAGACCGAGCCGTAACAGACCCCCGGTAGTTCCGGCCGTACGCTACACCCCGACGCGCAGCTCCGACGATCTCGCATCGACGCTCGGCAATCTCGCCGGCAGGATTCGTAGCGGAATGTGGGGCGGCATGGTGGTTTCGCTGACACGGGGCGACACTCTCTACGCCTACAACGCCGGGGAAGAGATGCTTCCGGCGTCGACGATGAAGCTGCTGACGAGCGCCATCGCCTTTGAGAGATTCGGCCCCAACTATCAGTTCAGCACCGATGCGCTTCGCGATGGCGCCGTCGCCGACGGAACTCTCAGCGGCAACCTCTATATCCGTGGCGACGGTGATCCGGCGCTTTCCGGAAAGTTTCTGCCAGGAGGACCTTCGGCTCCGATGAACCGACTGGCAGACCTGGTTTGGCAGAAAGGCGTCCGACATATCACGGGCAACATCATCGGCGACGCTTCTGCTTTCGACGACCAGAAAGTTCCCGAGGGCTGGCTGTCGCGCTATCTCCAGGCGTCGTACGCCGCACGCGTATCGGCGCTGTCGCTCAACGAAAACGTGGTGGTCGTCGCCGTCACGCCAACGGCACCGGGCCAGGCGGCCACAGTTGTGCTCGAGCCCTCGACAAGTGCCATCCCGCTTGTCGGCAACGTGCGCACCGTTGCCGGCGGGGGCGCACGACTCCGGTTCCGCAAGCAGAGCGACGGAACGATCGGAGCCACCGGCTCAATCGGATCGCGAGCAGGAACACGCAGGTACGTCTACATCGTCGAGGATCCGCCGAGCTTCACCACGGGTGCGTTCAGAAACGCGCTGATTGCGCGCGGCATCAAAGTCGACGGCGAAATTCAGCTGGGAAAAACTCCCGCCAGTGCGGTCAAGGTCGCGAGCCTTCTCTCACCGCCCCTCGCCAGCATGATCGCCGCGATGAATCGGGAAAGCATCAATCATTATGCTGAGCTGTTGTTCAGAAATGCGGCGCGTGGTCCGGATCGGAACCTCACCGGCAGCGTCTCGACCGCCAGCGCGCTGCTCGATCAGTTCTTTGCCACGAAAGTGGGGTCTGACACGACCCGGCTCGTCTTTGCAGATGGGAGCGGTCTATCCACTTTGGACCGAGTGACGCCCAGAGCTCAGGTGCAACTGCTGGGCTACGCCCATCGCGCAACCTGGGGTCCGTGGCTGCACTCGTCCCTGCCGGTCGCCGGCGATTCCGAGCTGCTCAGGCGGCGGATGAGGAATACGCCAGCCGAGGGGAACCTTCACGCCAAAACGGGAACGACCAACGACGTTATTGCGCTGGCGGGGTACGTCACGGCAGTAAATGGTGAGGTCCTCGCGTTCTCGTTTCTCTATAATGGTCGCGATCGGTGGACGGCGAAGTCGATGATCGATGTGATGAGTGAAACTCTCGCTAGCTTTGGGAGGTAATAGACTCAAAAGGTAAATCCTTTGAAAACATATATTTCAGTCATTAAGAATTCCCTTAGGTGGCATTTTTCCTGCACGCCACCAGTGCGAACCGCGTGAGGCAACCGCGTGAGGTCATAGATATGTCTTATAGAACTTTTGTGGACAGAGACGGCTCCTACTGGCAGGTCTGGGACTCGCAGCCAACCAAGGTGGAGCGGCGGGTCGGGGCCGACGACCGACGACGTCCAAGATTCTTTCCGTGGCGTGGTGACGAGCGAAGAAGTGGTATGGAGCGCCGCACCATGGCTCAGCGCCGGATCACCCTATCGGAAGGCTATGGTGGTGGCTGGCTGACTTTCGAGTCCCTCAGCGAGAAGCGGCGGCTGATCCCGATTCCCCCACGCTGGGAAGATCTCTCTCAGGGTGAGCTTCGTAGCCTCTGCGAGAAGGCGAAGCGAGTCGCTCGAACGGAAGGAACGGCTACTGGCTAAGCGCTTTTCAGCGCGATGTTGAAGGTCCCCGCGTACCCGTCAGTTGTCGAAGAAACGGGAAGGATGAGCTGGCTCCCGTTCCGACGAAAAATCCCGTCAGCAGCATTTCGCATGGCGCGTTGACCTCGGGGAGCATACGGCACCTTCGAGTGGACCAGATCATTCATGGCATCGTCAAAATAGATCTGAGAGGTAAACTCGCTGCCGCGCGACGCCGTCGGCGCCGAGCGAATCTTGAAGTGGATGTGGACGGCGCGGCCCGAGTACCAGCCGGGGTAAATCGTTGCAAACCTGGCAACGCCGTTGGGATCCGTTACCTGATAGCCGCGCAGGAAGCGGTGACCCCGAGTGTTGAAGCCTGGATCGTTCACATCTGAGTAGATACCTTCGGCGTCGCAATGCCAGACATCGACGATTGCATTGGCCAGTGGCGCGCACGAGTTGGCGGTAAGTGTCGAGACGTTGAAGGTGAGCGCGAGCCGTGCGCCCGGCTTCACCTCTCCAGTCGCCGGGTCGGTGCGGATGTCCGAGCGGTTCAGTTTTTCGTCGACGAAATAGGGACCCTCGGTCTGCTCCGGTCGAGCGACGCACGTCCCCTGCGGCACTCGCGTGGCGGCGTAAGCAACGCTGTCGGCAGCATCAGCTTTGCTCGAGCCACAGCCAGTGAGAAACGCGAGACCACTGACGCCGAGCGCGGCAAGCGCTTCACGCCGGGTGAGAAGGTAGCCAGCAGGAAGGTCGTCGTTTTCCATAGAGGCGCCCGAATGGGAGAGCTTGCCGGCAGCCATCCGCAGGCCGCGATCAGCCGGCAGCCGGTAGTGTTCCGTTGCAGTTCCTCCGGGAGGATTTAGCTCGCACAGATGCCAGAGACAAGCCACCCCCAGCCGTCCCCCTGCGAGTAGGGGCCGACTGAGGGTGCGAAACGGATCCGCGCTGGGTGCGTTAATCGAATCCGCTTTTACCAATCAATCATGACAATCGAGTCCGCCCCCAACAAGCGAGAGCGTCCCACTCTTAGTCACACCATCCTGCGTAACCGTTATCTGAGCCGTGCGCGATCCATCGAAAGTGATGACCTCGCGCCGGGATGAAGTGGTTGGAGTTTGACCGCTGAGTGTCACGGTTGCCTGCATCGACCGCACGATGGTGCCGGCGGTGGGATATGTAGGCCTGCCGTTCTGAAGCGGGATGATCACTCCAGTGACGGTGTCGCCGGCGGCGCGCGTCGCAGTAAAGTGAACGCCATCATCATTGGTGCCGACCGTCGATTCAGTGCCACTCGCAGTTCCGTTGACGGTCCGCTGAGTGCTTCCTGAGGCGAGACCGGCTACTGTGATGTCGCTCTTGCTGTTCACCGTGCTGGTATCGGCGAGGTCGTGGTGGACTCGCGTTCCGCTCGCAGTCGTCTGCGCGTTCACCGTGTTTGTCGTCACCGTATCGAACGCCTGTTGAACCGCGCCCGAAGCATCGAGATACGAGAAAGACCGATTGATGGTGAGGCCGCGGTGCGTCACCGCAGTGCAGGTGACACGATTGTCAGAGGACGAGAACGCGCAGCTCGAACCGGCGCGAAGATCACCGAAGGGGCCTCGACCGAACCCGAGGCCAAACAGAATTCGACCGCGGAAGACATCAGCGATTCCGCCGCCCATCAGACTGGTCCAACCCGGCGCCCGATGGTGTTCGCTATCTTCGCCCTCAAACTGGGCGCCCCCGGGAACGAACCCGGCGTTCGTGTCCGAATTGCCGACAAAGCTGGTATTGATCTGATCGAAGCTGATTGGCGCTGTCGCGAGCGCTGAGGCGGCCAGTACAGAAGAAACCGGGGTAGTGGTGCTATCGGAGCAGGCAGCGGCGAGGACGCCGACACCAGCAACGAGAAGGATTCCGAAAAATTTTTTCATGCGTGTCTCCCAAAATTCGCTGCGACGTGAAGCGGTTTCGCAGACGGTTCCGGAAAACGAGACACGCGTGATCGCCGATACCCTACGCCCTCCTCGTAGGTAGCCACTGCTCGAGGCGATCGCGAAGCTCCGCCAATGCCTGACCCATTCGTTTCTCTACAGTCTTGACCGAGATGTCCAGCGTAACGGCGATCTCCGCGTACTTGAGACCCTGCTCGCGACTAAGCAGAAAAACCTCACGGCACTTCTCCGGCAAATTTCCGATCGCCGCGCGAACGGCTCGCTCCACCTCCGTTGCGACCATCTCGTCTTCCGCTGACGGCGCGGTGGGTGAGTCGAGCGCGGTATTTGCGGCCTCTCGCGCGACGACGCGCTGGTGACGGACCTGATTGAGCGCGCGGTTGCGGGTCGCTCTCAGCAGGTAAGCGCGAAAACTCTGCTCGATGTGCAGGGACTCGCGCCGTCGCCACAGCTCGAGCATCACCTCCTGTGCGACTTCTTCGGCCAGCGCGCGCTCGCGAAGGACCGATTCAGCCATTCGCACGAGGTGTGCGTAGTGTGAGCGAAACACTGTGTCGAAGGCGCTCTCATCACCCGCCCGGATGCGCTCCTGCAGGGCCCGCTCGCTTGCGTCGTTCGTTTCCAAGTAGGGTGGCGTTCAGGTGGGGTGTCTGTCTTATTAATGAATATGTCGAATCCGGACGAGCGTTCCGCCAAGATCAGTGCCGATGAATGGGAGCGCATCGCGCGCTACGTCACCGGTGAAGCTGGTCCCACAGAAGCCGACCTCACCAAGCGATGGGTGGAAGCTGATTCCCATCGCGTGGAAGTCGTCCGTCTGCTCGAGTCCATCGTCAGGAACGTAGAGCGCGAGGAATCGTCTGCTACCCCGGTCGATGTCGAAAGCGCCCTCACCAGGGTGAAAGCGCGCTTCGACGAGGCGAAAGTCATTCCATTTGCGCAGCACCAGGTCGACAGCGACTCACGACGCACTCTCGTCGCAATGCTGCGAGTGGCAGCGGCAGCAGTGATCATAATCGGTGGGACAATGGTGTGGCAGAACCTACGTCGGTCTGAGACCAACTCGGCCGGCCGTACCTTTGCAACAGCAATCGGCGAGCGCCGACAGGTGGTGCTCACGGATGGTACGAAAGTCCTGCTTGGTCCCACCAGCAGACTGGTGGTTCTTCGCGGCGACGATCAGCGCCTGGTGACACTCGATGGAATGGCATACTTCAGCGTGGTGCACGATCCGGCACGTCCTTTCACGGTGAAAGCTGGCGCGATCAGCATTCAGGACGTGGGGACCGCATTTGCGGTGGAGAGCGATGACAGCGCCGGCACTCGAGTGGCAGTTGATTCTGGCTCCGTGGCGATCGGAGCAGCAGATCAAAAGCACAGCCGCGGCGCGGTTCTCAACGCCCGCGATCGTGCTATCGTAGATGCACAGGGAGTCGTCGCGGTTGAGAGATCAGTTGTTTCCGACGATGACCTTGCCTGGATTCAGGGCCGCCTTGTGTTTCGCGATGCGCCGCTGATTCTTGTTGGTGCTGAACTTTACCGCTGGTACGGAGTAAGGCTAAGGGTGGCCGATTCGTCGCTGGCGAATCTTCACCTGACTGCATCTTTTTCTGGTGAGCCGGTTGATCGGGTTCTCAATGTCATTGCGCTCTCACTCGGTGCTCGCATCGAGCGGCAGGGAAACGTCGCCATTCTCTACCGTGCTCCTGCTTCCGGCATCCGGTAGTAACGATCGGACGACCTCGCGGCGATCCTGCTTCATTCGGATCGCCTTTGCCGCGGCGCTGCTAGCTGCGCCAAATGCTCACGCCCAGTCTTGCTCGACATCGAACACCGTCCTCGCCTCGCTGCCGGCCTGGAATACGCCGCTCGACCGCGTAGTCTCGCTGCATGCGCGTGACATCTCACTGCGCGACGCGTTGGACCGCGTTTCATCGATTGCGCAAGTAAAACTTTCCTACACTTCGGAGTCGCTTCCGCTCGATAGCAGGGTCTGCGCTGCGTTCGATTCGATTCCGCTGGGAGAGGCACTGGGGTTGCTTCTGCGCGACACGCAGGTGCTGCCGGTTACGGCCGGCGGGGAGCACGTTGTGCTGATGCCGTCGCAAACCCCAGGTTCCGCGCAGCGCGTGCCGAGGATGCTCGATCGCGTTGTCGTCACCGGCAGCACCATCGAAGGCTCGGCGCGCCCGCTAACGGTCGCAATGAACGTCGTCAGCGGTGCACAGCTCTCGCGCTACCCCGAGGGAAATCTGGCGCAGGCATTGAGCGATGTGGTGCCAGGATTATGGGTGTGGCAAACCGCGCCGACATCGCTACTCGCTCACTACGGCAGCATTCGCGGCACCAGCTCTTTCGGCGCCAGTTATCCCAAGATCTATGTCGACGGCATCGAGCTCGCCAATCCATTGCTCCTCACGCAGTTCACGCCGGAGACGGTCGATCGCATCGAGGTAATACGCGGACCACAGGGAGCGGCGCTTTACGGCACTGATGCGATCAGTGGCGTGATCAACATCGTCACCCGCCACGACGGCTCCAACGGCGGGCCGACTACCGTTGTGCGCTCTGCCGTCGGCGCCGCCTCGAGCGCGTACGTGCCGAGGTCGGCCATCACTCAGGATCACGCCGTGACCGTACGCGAGGGATCGAGCGCGCAATCAGGCAGTGCGAGTTTCACCTCAGGCGGTGTCGGTGAATATCTGCCTGGCGCGTTTGCCCGTCACACCACCGGCAGCGCGGGCTTTCGAATCGTCCGCTCGAGATTGATCGCGACGGCGACGGGACGAATCTTCGCCAGCGAGTCTGCCGACCCGACCAGCCCGCTCTTTCGCGATTCGGCCAACATGGCCCGGGCCGGACTCACTTTGCCTCAATCGGTGCAGGAGTACACGCTCGGCGGCACCGCGACGATCATTCAAAACGATCACTGGACGCACTCGATCGTTGCCGGTTTCGACGGCAGCAGAATTACCAACGTTGCCGACTATCACACCCCGCTGCCTTCCGCCGCCGCGCCTGATGTCGGCAGTGCGGGTGGCAACGCGAATCTCGGCTCGCTGCGTTTGAGCAGTGTGGCCAAGCTCGGCGACCCGGAGAATCTGTCGACCACGCTGACATTCGCAGCGGAGAATTCTCTACTCGACTTCAAGGCGCAGCCGGAGACGGTGATCAGACAAACAGGCGCCACACAGACGGCGACGGCCCTGGCGGCGGTGGTACGGAGATGGACCGCCGCCGGTGTCGCGCAGGCGAACATCGGATGGAGGGACGCCGGCTACGTTACCGCCGGGCTGCGCGCCGAGCGCAATGCGTCACTCGGCACCGAAGCAACGCTGTCGATGCTGCCAATGGTTGGCGTCGCTGCTCTGCGCGAGGTGGGCCCGCTGACGGTCAAGATTCGCTCGGCGTATGGTCGTGGCATTCGACCGGCGACGACACCAATTCGAGAGACAGCGTGGTTCGAGCCACGACGCGACTCACGAATTCTGGATCTCGCCCCCGAGGAGCAGTCTGGAATCGAGGCAGGAATGGATTTGTTCGTCGGCAAAACGTTCGGGCTGCAGTTGACTCGCTTCGACCAGCTCGCCTCGGGGCTGATTCAGCGCGTCGCCTACGTCACGACGGATTTGCACAACCAGGGACCATCGAGTGGATATACTCCTCCGCCGCAGCCGATCGATCCAGAGTACCGCCACATCTCGTACCTGCTGCAGAACGTCGGCGAGATCACCAATCGCGGCTGGGAATTGAAGAGCGACTTGACTCTCGGACCGGTGGGCTTGAGTGGAACGTTTTCGACTGTGGACAGCAGGGTCAAGCAGGTCGCGCGGAACTACATCGGCGACCTGCGCGTCGGCGATCGGATGCTCGAAGTCCCATCGAAGACCGGAAGTCTCTCCGCAGCGTGGAGTGTCGGCGGCTGGACCAGCTTCGTCGTCGCATCACGCTCGTGGGATTGGATCGACTACGACCGTGTCGCGCTGGCGGGAGCGTTCTCTAATTCGACGCAGGCAGATGCCCAACTGGTCGGACAGGAGCTGCGGAATTACTGGCTGAAGTACAGCGGAGTGACCCGTCTGCGCGCCAGCATCGGTCGGACTCTTTACCGCGGGCTCTCCTTCACTTTGAGTGGAGAGAATCTGCTCAATCGGCAGCACGGAGAGCCGGACAACATCACAGTTGTCCCCGGGCGCACGTTGAGCTTCGGGTTGCGGGCGATTATGTAGCCAGCGGGCGCGGACTACTCCAGTGTAGGGAGTCCGTAAATGGTTCTTAGTTTCACGTAAGAGTCGGTCGTTAGCTCTACCAGCAACGGCCTCTTCGCTGAGTCGAGCCAGGTCATTGCTTCGCGCAACCAGGTTTCGTCGAACGCAGTGCATCCCGCCGTGTGTGAATCCGGACCCGCCCAGATGTGCAGGAAGATGCAGGAGCCACGGCCCTTCACCGGTGGCGAAGCGTTGTAGCCGACGATGACGCCAATTCGGTACTGCTGCACTTCGCGCATGTGCTCGGCGCTATGCCAATCAACGCTGCCAACTCTGGACTTGTCCACCACCGTGTTGTAATACGCTGACGCCGTGTCGTCGACACAGTCGGTCGTGGGGAGTAGCTGCACATAGGGAAGTCGCAGATTGCGCATCGACTCCGGAGGAGCGAACCCAAAGGCAGTGTCCAGCGGAAAGACTCCCGCCGGCGCTTTGCCGTCGCCCTCGTGCTTGTGCGGACCATCGGTGGAGACGTCGTCGAAGCCAGCGCCCCACGCCAGCCCCGTGCGACCTACGACAATCGGAATAGCCGATTCAATTCTCGTCCAGCTCGCAGTCGTGGTCGGTCGCTCGAATCGAGTCATGGTTCCGGTTGTCGAGGTCCAACTCGGAGTGACCACAACGACTAGCTGCCGCGACCCGTCGATTGCAGCGCGTGGTTGCACCCGTGTCGCTGCATGACACCCCAAAAAGATTCCGGCAGAAAGAACTCCAAGCCTCGACACCAGGGCTTCCCTGCGAAGGCAGTCGCGCCACCGCCAGGTATTGGACAGTGTTTGCCAGATCGTGCTACAATTGCTGGATGCCAAACCTGCGCTCTCCTGAGTGGACGTTCTACATCCTGCAAATTCTCGTCTCGGCGATTTTAGCCGTGCTGTTTCTACAGTCTGGTTTGGATAAAGTCATCGACCGCAAAGGCAACCGCGCCTATCTCGACGAGCATTTCGCAAGGAGTCCACTCGCGGGTACCGTCGGTCCGATGTTCCTCGTCGTCACGATCCTCGAGGTGTCTGCTGGCATTCTAAGCGGGATAGGCTGCCTTCTGCTTCTCGTCACGCGCGACGCGACTGTCGCATTCTTCGGCGCCCTGATCGCCGCAATCAACCTGATCGCACTCTTCTTCGGCCAGCGAGTCTCGAAGGACTATGCCGGCGCCGCTGCTCTCGTTCCGTATTTCCTGCTCGCTGTAACCGCGATCTATCTATTGGCCGAGCACTAGTCCCCAATCCGCAGTAGGTCTCCCAATTCGAAGTCAGTCAGCGATCCGCAATGCCGTTGGCCCGCAATCCGCAGTCCGCAGGCCTCACCTCATCTCCCGAATCATCACTCCTCGTTGCGCCAGCTCGCGAATGTATTTCTCGGCTGGTATCGCTTCATCCGGCGTAAAGACGCCGGCTTTCCCGATCTCCCCGCGCGCCTGCATCTGACCGGTGATGGACAAGGAGTATCCAGTCGACCGTTCCATCGCGCTGATGCCGTTGTCTTCGTCGTAGTAGTCGACCATCTCCCAACCGATACGCTTCGGCTTGCCGGCCTTCTTGCCCTCGGCGTAGACTCGCAAGGCAACCAGATCCTGCGCGTTGGGTTTGGTGAGACGCGGTCCCATTGCAGCCACGACCAGGTCGCGCGGAACCACTTTCATTCCCTTCACATCGACTGCCTTGAGCTCCAGCAGCCCCAGCTCACGAATCGCCTCCATGATCCGCGCGTGGCCCGGATAGCGCAGCGTCTTGTATTCCATCGTCGGAATCTTTCCCTCGTAGCGGAACGCCATCGTGGACAGACCGCCGGCAGTGTGAAATCCCTCGAGCTCGCCGAGCGATCCGCCGAAGTAGACGGGCTCGATTTCCGAGAGAGCTCTTACCTGTTTCCGCTTTCCTTTGCGTAGAACCCACGACAAGGTCGTGTAATAGTCGAGCACGCCCTCGAGCGAGTAAACGATCTGGTAGTTGAGCGGCGGCTCGGGATGCTGGGGCAGACCGCCGACGAAGATACGAACCGAATCGACGGTGTCGAGCTGCTGGATGGCGTGTTCGGCAAGGATGTTGACCATCCCGGGCGCCAGTCCACAGTCGGGGATGACTGTGATTCCTTTCTTCTTCGCCTCGGGGTCGAGGGTCTTCTGCTTGAAGACGATCTCCGTGTTTCCACCGAGGTCGGAGAAGTGGACTCCGACCTCGACCGCCAGCGCGGCTAGATCGTAATTGAAGTAATACGGAATCGCGCTCATCGCCGCGTCGGTCTCACGCATTAATGCGAGAACTGCTTCCTTGTCGCGGACATCGAGCGGCGTAAAAATCAGCCGTTCGCCCGAGTAGGGCGCGAGAAAGTGCGGCAGGTGACCGGTATGCAGATCGGCCAACCTGACCTCCTTCACTTCCGGATTTTGGAGCAGATCAAACGCACACGCGGAGCCCTGCAGCCCCGCGCCAAGTACTAACATTCGCATTACGTGTGAATCTCCAGGGTTTTGAGCTGGACTCGCTCTTGCAATTTATTGGCGCAATGTCTCTAACGTCACCCCGCACCGACTGGCGCGATCATCTGATCGAATCGCCGGCGCAAATAAAGGATCTTCTGGACAACATTCGCCGGGTCGCAGTGCTCGGCATCAAGCCCGATCCGACACAGCCTGCGTACTACGTTCCCGAGTACGCCGAGAATGCCGGACTCGAGATCGTCCCGGTCCCCGTCTACTACAAAGAGTTGACGGAGATGATGGGGAAGAAAGTCTATCGCAAGCTGGTCGACATTCCCGGCGACATCGACATGGTCAACGTCTTTCGTCGCCCCAACGACATCCCGCCACACGTCGACGACATCATCGCCAAGAAACCGAAAGCGGTCTGGTTTCAGCTCGGAATTCGCAACGATGCCGCCGCCGAGAGGCTCGCGCGGGCAGGAATCGATGTAGTTCAGGATCGATGCTTACTGGTGGAGCTACGGCGCATTGGGCGTTAGTTGCGAAGTTCGGACTTCGGACTAACGGCATTGCGGACTGCTGACTAATTCCGGATTGGGACACCTACTTCGGATTGGTGACTGCCCCGGACTGCGCATTGCGGGACTAGTCCGAAGTCCGCAACGCGCACGGTCACCAATCCGAAGTTAGTTCCCCAATTCGTAGTTAATCAGCGATCCGCAATGCACTTGGTCCGCAATGCGCAGTCTACCAGGTGACTGTGTAGACGACCGGCTCGATCGCCAGCCCATTTGGATCGGGCTTCGCTTTGGGTGCGAGCGCGATGATGTAGCGGCCGCCTGCTGTCGCGGCGAGTGCGACTCCTGCGCCCACGATTCGCTGCGCCCCGGTGCTGCCCTGGCCAGGCGGCTCAGCGATGGTGATCACTCCGCGCACAGTCTGAATCGTGTACGTCTTGTTGTCCCTTTGTATCTGGATCGGCGGCGCTTGTGTCAGATCTATCGGCACGGATCGATCGAGAGTCGGGCCCATCGTGAACTTCACTTCGGCCAGTTTCGCGTTGCCGGGCAGCGATCCATGCAGCTGTCCCGTCGTCGGATCCAGCGCCGCCCACGTCTGACTCGGCTCGTTATCCTCGGCACGCGCTGGATTGTTGCCGAGCGCGAGCGTCGATCCATCGGTAGTCCACCGCACGCGCCAGCCGCGCGCAATTGGAAAGAGCCGCGGCGCCGAGCTGTCGGCTGCCGATTGCGTACGCGGGTTGTCTGGAATGCGGATCACACCTGGCTGCGCGACCGCTCGCGCCATCGACATCCCGCTCGAAGCGAAGGAGCCGACGCGCAAGGTTGCCGTGTCGATCGACGTGCGTCGTGCAACATCCACGAGCTGATCGGTGCCCGTCCCTTCGCCGCTAACCACTCCGTAGGCGCGTCCGAATCCGATCCACTTCCAGTCCGGTGACGGCTGGACATCCCAGACGCTGTCGATCTGAATTTGAAATCCGCGGGTCTCGTCGCCGAAGAAGAATGCGTTCGGCACCGGCTCGTTCTCGACGCCACCAGGATCCGCAACGACCAGAACCGCTTTGCGATCGGGTGAGAATGCCCACAGCACCCGCTCCGCCATTCCCGCAGTGCCGCGATTCACCGGAGTCACAGTGACGACCGGCCCGGCATTAGTCGTATCGGCCGTGCCCACTTTTTTGGAGGTGTCGACAAGGCAGCCGCCGAGGACCAGCGCGAAGCCGCACAGAGCCAGATTTGTTTTTTGGATTGAGGTGTTTTGCATTTGGTATGTGTGAGTGACGGCTCCGACCGGCATTACGCGTGCCGGTCGAGGTTACTCAAACACAAACCAAATTGCGTCCGCCAGCCTTGGCGCGGTAGAGCGCGCGATCAGCGCAATCGAGCAGGTCTTCCGCCGTCTCGACTTTCGCCTCGGGGAAATCGGCGACGCCGATGCTCACCGTTAGCTGCAATGGCTCGCCCTTGCCGATGTCGAACGGATGCGCCTGGATCTTGTCGCGCAATCGCTCGGCGAACGCAATGGCGCCCGCCTCGCCAGTCTCTGGGACAGCGATCACGAACTCGTCGCCGCCGTAACGTGCCACTGAATCCACGCTGCGCGCCGTGCGCGCGAGAAGCAGGGCCACTTCGACCAGTACCTGGTCACCGGCGAGATGTCCGTAGGTGTCGTTCACATCCTTGAACTCGTCGACGTCGATCATCAGGATGCTGAGCGGCGCGTTGTAGCGGCGCGTACGCTCGACTTCGGTACCGAGCTGCGCCAGCAATGCGCGACGATTGAGCAGCTGCGTCAACGGATCGGTGCGCGCGAGTGCCTCGAGGCGGAGGTTGTCCGCTTGCGTGACTTCCACCATGTGGGCGCGACGCATCGCGTTCATCGCGCTCTTCACTACCGTTTCCGCGAATTCGACGTCGGCCTCGGTGAGCGAAGACTTCTCGGCAGTACGACGGAGCAGAAACACTCCGGTACGATCGAGATCGAGTCGGAAGGGCAGCGCGATGATGGAGCGGACAGAGATGACGCTTCCGTCTTTCTCCCACGCTTCGCGCAGAAGCTTGTACGCCTCCGAGTGCCAGATGTCCGGAATCAGCACCGGCTGCTCGCTGGCAAGCGCAGCTTCGATTTCGGGATACTTGTCGAGCTCGACCTGCAGATTCTCGAGCTGTGGATCTTCGTGCGCCGAAGCGACGGTGCCCATCTGATCACCCTTCTTGGCGAAAATCACCGAGGAGTGACTGAGGTTGAGTGCACGCGCCAGACGACGCGCCAGCATGTGGAACAGCTCGCCCATCGAGAGCGAGCCCATCACGTCGTGCAGGATGTCCACCAGCGCTCCGCGCGCCGCAGCTTCATCGAGCAGACGCTGCACCTCGGCTTCCGCTTTACGCAGAGCCGTGCGCAGCTTGTCGATCTCTTCGAGCTGTGAGTTTACCGCGGAGCGCCTGGTTTTCATTCGTCGGTGAGAGCCTCTACCGGTTCGGTGTCGGGAGCCGGAGCGCCATTTTCGGCACCTTCCTCTTCATCGTCGGGCACTACGCGCGCAACAGCGGTCACGAGATCGCCCTCGTCGAGATTGACGAGTTTGACCCCCTGCGCGATACGCCCGGTCACTCTCACCTGAGAGACCGAGCTACGGATGATCACACCATGTTTTGTGATGATCATGATCTCGTCGGCCGGCAGAACTTCCATC
>DASXSL010000013.1:0-32070 GCA_036506035.1 Gemmatimonadaceae bacterium
CTCACGCGAAAAGCTGACATTCCAGGGACATACCTCCTGGCAGATGTCACAGCCGTAAATCAAATCCCCAATCTTCGGGCGGAGCTCCTCGGGAATCGCCCCTTTGTTCTCGATCGTGAGATAAGAGATACAACGCGTCGCGTCGAGAACGCGCGGCTCCACGAACGCATTTGTGGGACACGCGTCGAGGCAGCGGGTACAGGTCCCGCAGCGATCGCTCTCGAACGGGGCGTCTAGTTCGAGCTCGAGATCGAGGAGCAGCGTACCGATAAAGAAAAAAGACCCGATCCGCGGATTTATCAGGTTGGTGTTTTTGCCAAACCAGCCGAGGCCAGCGCGACGCGCCAGATCGCGCTCCAGAATCGGACCGGTATCTACGTATGGCTTGCCGCTTATCGATCGACCAATCTCCGACTCGAGCCAGCGATGGAGCTCATTGAGTCGGGCGATCATCAGTTCGTGATAATCGTCGCCGCGGGCGTAGCGTGCGATCGGACCAGCCGGCTCGCGCCCGCCGTAATTCAGTCCAACGACAACGGCATGCGTCGCGTTGGGGAAAGGCAGGCGCGTGTCAGCCCGCTTCCGTGCTCCGCGGGGCAGATACTCCATGTCCCCCGCGTATCCACGTGCGACCCACTCTTCAAATTCCGGCGCTGTTTCAGCAGCGCCGAGTGACGTTATGCCGACGAGATCGAAGCCGAGGCCATAAGCCTGCGCCTTGATCAGATGCTCGATGCTCGTCGACTCCGCGACAGTCGTGCTCACTGGTTACTCGCTGCCCAACGGGCATAACGCTCGACGTCAGTGACCGAAGGCACTGCGTTGTAGTCACCATACGCAGTGTACATTCGCCACCGCAGGTAGGTTGGATCGGGCAATGGCAGGAACGGAAACTGTCGGTACCAGGAATTCGATCTGAAGCGCCAGGTGATTCGGACCAGATCGATCGCGAGACGCGGGCGTCTGATTGCCCGGAGCGCTAAACGGAGCGCGAGTCGTAGCCACGGCATGACACTCCTAATATATAGAAGGGGTTATGCCAGCCTCCGGCACCCACCTGGTGGGCCTGATCTCGGATACTCACGGGCTCATCCGACCTGGTGTGCACGACGCGCTGCAAGGAGTTGAGCTCATTCTTCACGCTGGTGATGTGGGAGGCTCGCAGATTCTGGACGAGCTGCGATTGATCGCACCAGTCAGGGCAGTCTGGGGCAACACCGATGCTCCAGGCGATCCGGATCTGGCTGAACGGATCGATGTGGAGCTGGGCGGGGTCTGGATTCACGTCAGTCATGGCCACGAAGTGGGGAGCCCGACGCCGGCAAAGCTGGCTGCACTCTATGATGCTGATGTGGTCATCTACGGCCACACCCATCGCCAGCTGATCACGGCGCTCGACAAGAAGCTCTTCGTAAATCCGGGTGCCGCTGGGCCGAGGCGATTCAAGCTCCTACCGAGCGTCGCGAGGATGATGATTGGCGGCGGAAAAGCGGAGGTGAAGATCATTGACCTCCCTTGAGCTGGTGTCGGAGGAAGTGCAGGTGTGGGTAGCGTCGCTCGACGTAAACGACGCGCGCTACCACGCGCTCTCTCGCACGCTTCCACCCGATGAGAGAGAGCGGGCTGCATCACTTGCTCCTGTTGCTGCTCGTCGGTTTGTCGTCGCTCGCGGAATCCTGCGGAAGCTGCTGGCCGGCTTCACCGGAACGGCAGCTGAGAAACTGCAATTCAGCTACGGGCGTTCCGGCAAACCGGTACTGGTCGATCACGACGACATTCACTTTAATATCTCGCACTCTGCGGACCTCGGGCTTTTCGCCTTTGCGCCAGATCGTCCGGTCGGCGTCGATGTAGAGAACGAGCGACCGGTGAGACGATTGCTCGATGTCGCGCAGCGATTCATGTCCGAGGACGAGCTTCGGTCACTGGCTGAGACTCCAGCTGAAAAACGAAACTCTGCATTCCTCAGGTCGTGGGTGGTGCGCGAAGCCCGCCTCAAGGCGGAAGGGAATGGCGTCTGGGACGGAAAACCGGCTTCGCAAACACAGCTGACTCACAAGCTTTTCGCGCCGCGCGCGAACTACATCGCCGCTGTGGCTGCTCCCGAATCGGACTGGCGGCTGTATACGTGTGCAATGAAAGATTAAAACGCGACCGACATTCACCCGGCATTGCCTGCTCCCGACAGGCAGTGCATATACTATTACCGAGCCCAGCTTTGCGCTCGCCGTGTACGGGCTGCTTATTTGAGTGCCGCGTGGTCCCGGGCTCTGGAACGGCTGCCGGCTCCGAACCTGGATCTCGCTCGACGAGGAGGTAGGATGCGAAAAATATCTAGTATGATTGCTGTGCTGACGATTGCATTCATGACAGCTTCCTGCGGTGGTGGCGACGCGGCTGCTCCGGGTGGCGGCGGTGGTGGAGGCGGCGGCGGCGGTGGCGGCGGTGGAGGGAACTGCCCGGTAAACACATTCTGCATGGGATCGTCGACTTTTTCTCCGACATCCTTGACAGTTACCGTCGGAACGACTGTTACCTGGAAAAATGATTCCGGTATCACTCACAACGTCAACTGGAATGACGCCACTGGAAGAAGTGCAGCGGGTGCTGGTGACGGCACCGGTGACATCGGCGATTTTAGCAGCGGATCTCACACTCGCATGTTCAACACGCCGGGGACTTATGCCTTCTACTGCAACATCCACGGGACGCCGACGTCCGGGATGACTGGGACGCTAACAGTTCAGTAAGTCCAGGCTTTAGAAAAAAGATACTCCTTCCAGCGTCCTGGGGGCGGCAATGCCGAGCGCGTTCAATGCACTCGGCATCACGTCGACGGTGCGCCGCGGCGTGCGCGATGGCAGGCGATTGAGCAGAAGCGGCACCAGCATGTGCTCGCGGTGCAGCGCGCCGTGTGAGGAGACGTGCGGGATCGGCTCGTACCGAGCCCGATAATCCCAGTCTCTCGCTGCCGATAGAATGACGTCGCCGCTCCGCGCCGACGCGACCAGATGTGCGATCTGCACGAACGAGTCCGGGTAATCGCTGGCGACGGTGGCGTCGTACGCCTGCATATCGTCGAGCGATCTCAACTCGCCAACTCCCAGCGGATCGCCGGTCGAGGGAATGTAAGAGTAGCTCCACTCCAGCCACGTCAGAGTCGCCGATCCACGGCGAGCGGTGTGAATTTCGCACGATGACGTGCTGGTCGGCAGAATCATGAGGTCGACCGACGGGCGGCCCAACAATCTCTGCGCGAGCTCGTTCCAGCGGGCGTCGAGCGTGGGCCAGAACGGTCGGGTCTTTCGGTCAAGCTCGAGATAGAGATGCGTCATCGCATTTCCACTCACCATCACCGCGATGTCCGCCGAAGTCTTGAAAGCCCAGGGGTGGGCGAGGATGGTATAGCCCCAGCCGGTGAGCAGCGCGACGAGATCTTCGTGCTCACGCACCGGTGAATGTCCGTGATCGCTGCCGACCCACAGGTGCATCTTCTCCCACCGTCCATCCCGCTCGGCATCCAGCCGGATCTGGGCAACGGTGTCGTCAACGATTTTCATCGCATCTCCGACGATCGCGGCATTCTGTCCCTGAGCGTGCGAGGCCTTGTCGATCCCGGTAAGAGCGATGAATGCGTAGCGATTTCGTCTGGTGCGCAGGCGATCGGCTGCCTCTTCGCCGATGCGGCGATCGATTGCCAGCCAACCCCGTACGTTGCCACGGAAATGGGTGGCGGCTGCACGGGCGACGAACGCCGGGCTCTGACCAATTCGGTGCCGCCGTCGCAGACCGCGGGCGATGACACTCAGCGCGCCGAAGCTTGGCTTCGCTAGCTCGAATATCGTTGGCGATGCAGGATCGATGTCGCGATCCACGAACCGCATCTCCGAGCCGACATAGCTCCGCGAATGTCCCGACAGCCGCGCAATCTGACGCGACCGATCGTACCATCGAAGTCCGGGCAGTCCGACGCTCCCAGGGTATCTTCCCATCAGGAACGGAGCGTACGCCGGACCAGTCACTGAAGGAAACGCAGACGTGATCGTCGACAAGCTTCCCTCTTGGCGCAGCGCAGCAAGAGCTGGCAGCTGGCCGTTATCGATTGAGCGGGCGAGAACATCTGGTCGCGCCCCATCCGCTATGATGATGACAACCTGGGCGCCGTCACCTGGCGGGCTTTGTGCAGACGCACGCAACTTTAGTTTTCCCAATGAAGAGAGCCGAGCCCGCGACAGCGGCGAATGAATGAAGAACAAAAAAGATAAAGCCGCTGCGGGTGACGCGAATCCGGCGCCGAGCACCGCCCGCCCGACGAAGGCGCGTACTGCGGGTGGAAAGAAGCTCAATCCGGAAGTGATGGCGTCCGCGGAGCAAAAAGCGCTGGAAGGACTGAAGCAGCGCACCGAAGAAGGTCATCTCAAGGCAGGGCGCACTCCACCGTCGCAGCAAGTTACCGGCAGACGCTCGGGTGGAACCGTCGTGATCGACGATTCAATTCGCCCGGTACCGGTCACTGAAGACGAGAAGCTGCTTCAACAACCAGGACCACGAGTCGATTTCACGCGGACGGATCCATGGCGGGTGATGCGCATCATGGGCGAGTTCATCGAGGGATTTGACACCCTCGCATCTGTCGACAAAGCGGTCACCATTTTCGGCTCGGCCAGAATCGGTCCGGATGACCCGACTTACGAGCAAGCGGTGGAGACGGCGAGACTTCTCGCCGAGGCGGGGTTTGCGATCATCACCGGCGCCGGTCCGGGCATCATGGAAGCCGGAAACAAGGGGGCTCGCCTCGGCGGCGGCCGCTCCATCGGCTGCAACATCGAGCTGCCGTTCGAGCAGGGTGCGAACCCTTATGTCGACACCCTGATCGATTTCCGGTATTTCTTCGTCCGCAAGACGATGTTCATCAAGTACTCGGTGGCGTTCATTATTTTCCCGGGTGGATTTGGCACGCTCGACGAGCTGTTCGAGGCGCTCACGCTGATTCAGACTGGAAAGATCTACAAGTTCCCCGTCATTCTATTCGGCCGTTATTACTGGGCCGGGCTGTTGCGCTGGCTGCAGGCGCGCGTTCTGAGCGAAGGCAAAATCTCCGATGGCGATCTCGATTTGATGCTGGTAACCGACAATCCTGCGGAGGCCGTGCAGGCGATCATCACCGCCTACAACTCGCTCGGCAAAACCGCCGGCGACCAGTACGAAGAAACCGGAGCGCACAAGGGCGATGGCCAAAAGCAATAAGAACAACGGGAAGAGGGAAGCAGGAAGCGGGAAGAGCCAGGCGGGACGAGATCGTGGTGGCTTCAAGTCGTCACGACACGGGAAAGCATCCGCTGCCGGTCCGAAAGCGCAGCAGAAGCTTGCCGCCGAGGAGAGAGAAAAGCGCGGAGTGCAGCACACCGCGCACGAGACGAGTCGGTTTCTTAAAGGGCAGCCCATCGATCCGCGTCGAATCGACGGAAAGGAGACTGTCGCTGATCTGATAGAAGGCACCTACCTCGCCTACAACGCGGCGCGTTTGCGTGAGGCTTGCCAGCTCTTCACCGAGAAGATGCTGGAGCCGGATGTCACCGTCGGGTTGTCGATCACGGGTGCGTTGACCCCGGCGGGGCTGGGGATGTCAGCGCTGATTCCGCTGATCGAAGGGGGGTTTGTCGACTGGATCATTTCCACCGGGGCGAATCTCTATCACGACACGCACTTCGGGCTCGGGTTGGCGATGCACCGCGGCAACGCTCAGGAGTCGGACGTCGTGCTTCGTGAGGAAGGTGTCGTGCGCATCTACGACATCTTCTTCGACTACGACGTCCTGCTCTCGACGGATGCTTTTTTCCGGAAGATCATCACCGGTAAGGAATTCCAGCGTGCGATGTCGAGCGCGGAGTTTCACAATCTCGCCGGCAAGTACGTGCGTGAGCGTGAGAAAGCGCTTGGCATCGGACGGAAATCGCTGCTCTCGGCCGCGTATTCGGCGGGCGTGCCGATCTATACATCCTCGCCGGGTGACAGCTCGATCGGGATGAACATCGCCGCACTCGCTCTCGACCGGAACAAGCTGGTGCTGGATCCCAACAAGGATGTGAACGAGACGGCGTCGATCGTTCTCGACGCGAAGCGCGGTGGCGGCAGAAGCGGGGTGATGATCCTGGGCGGCGGCAGTCCCAAGAACTTCATGTTGCAGACGGAGCCGCAGATCCAGGAAGTGCTTGGTATCGACGAGAAGGGACACGACTATTTCCTGCAGATCACTGATGCTCGTCCCGATACCGGAGGACTTTCCGGCGCGACTCCGGCAGAGGCGGTGAGCTGGGGGAAGATCGATCCCGACAGGCTGCCGGACGCAGTAGTCTGCTATCTGGATTCGACGGTGGCCCTGCCGCTGCTGACGTCGTATGCCTTTGCCCGGCACGAACTGCGTCCGCTGAGGCGACTATTCGACCGGCGGGAGGCGATGATGGCGCGGTTGCAGGAGGAATACGAGAAATCGGCGTCGCAGCCGGTGGAGATCGACCACACGGATTCGAAGCTCCCCCAGCACCGCTAGCTTCGAGGAAACAATTGCTTCGCGGGACTGGACTCCGTAGCTTGGAGTAGTGGGCGCCCGGCCTTTCATCGCGGTCGGGCGCTTGTTTTTCAGTAGAACCGTGGCAACCAGCAAAAAGGGCCGATTTGGATGATCGACCAACTGAAGAAAAAACTTGGAGAAGAAGCTGAGCGGCTTCAGCACGAGCTGAACGTCACGCTGCCGCAGGAGATTCGCAAAGCGGTGGAGCTCGGCGATCTGCGCGAGAACAGTGAGTACAAAGCCGCCCTCGAGCGCCAGCAATTCGTGCAGGCCCGCCTCGGCCAGCTGCGCCAGCGTCTCAGCAAGCTGTCGCAAATCGACGTGTCGCAGATTCCGTCCGACAAAGTCGGACTTGGTTCTCAGGTCGTCGTACAGGACGAGAAGACCGGCGAGCGCGAGAGCTACAGCCTGGTGTTCGGAGACTCGGTCGAGTTCGAGGAAGGCCACGTCAGCATGTCATCGCCGATTGGCCGGACGCTGGTCGGCAGAAGTGTAGGCGAGACGGTGGTGCTCAAGCTGCCGGCGATGACACGTCGCCTGAAAATCGTCCAGCTCAAGACAATCCACGACGCGGCGTAAGTAAGTACGGCGACGGCTCTTAGACGCTCACCGCGCAATAGCAGTCGTCCACCGCTCGACCCAGCAAAGGATCTTGTAGCCCCCTAATCACGTCGGTACCGTCTCAATGGGGTACGGCCGTGGCCAAGGAGGCTTTTCACTATGAAAGGTGTGTTTGTCGCGTTTGCAATTGCATCGCTTTCTGCCTGCGGCGGTGGGAGTTATGGCAGCACCGCTCCCAATACCAACCCGCCAGCAGGTAACACGCCGCCGCCCGCCGGCGGAATCTCTGTCATTAATAACCAATACAGTCCGTCGACCAAGACGGTGGCGGTTGGAGCGACGGTGCAGTGGTCGTGGAATTCATGTACCAGCGATGGATACAACGGCCAGACCTGTGTGGCTCACAGCGTCACTTTTGACGACGGCGTAACTTCGCCGACTCAGGATCAGGGAACGTTCCAAAGAATGTTCACTGCAGCCGGGACTTACAATTATCACTGCCTGACGCACGGCGCAGCGATGGCGGGGACAATCACGGTCCAGTAATCGCCGACTGTCAACCGTGAGCGGTCGTTCGGGCGCGGTGGTCTGAGGAAATCTCAAAGCAGCACCTCGGACGTTCCGAACGATCGCACCCGCTCGTTACATTCCAAAAATGAGTGAGCAATCTGACGAACTGACCGGGCCCGATCTCACCAAAGGGATCGAGATCAGCAGTGTCGGTCCGGGTCAGCTCGTCGGCGGTCACGCTTTTGGTGAGCCAGTTCTGCTCGCGCACGTCGAGCCGAACTGGTTTGCCGTCGGCGGAAAGTGCACTCACTACGGTGCGCCGCTCGCCGAGGGCCTTCTTGTCAGTGAAACGCTCCGCTGTCCTTGGCACCACGCCTGTTTCGAGCTGCACAACGGCGCCGCGTCGTGCGCGCCGGCGCTCAACGATTTGGCGTCGTACGATGTTGTAATCGAGAACAACATTGTCCGCGTCGCTCGCAAGCGCGATCCTGGACAGCTGAAAGGCGAGGCGCACCGCATCCGTGCCTCACGCGCGCCTGATCACGTTCTGTTCGAGGAGAATCCAGTCACCGGACCAAAGTCCGTAGTGATACTGGGCGCCGGCGCAGCTGGAAATGCGTGCGCGGAGATGTTGCGGAGAGAGGCTTACCGTGGACCGATCACCCTCATCGATCCGGACCCCGATGTGCCGTACGACCGGCCAAACCTGTCAAAGGATTATCTGGCCGGAAATGCACCCGAGGAATGGCTGCCGCTGCATCCGAAGGACTTCTACGAGTCGCAGCACATCGGGATTCTAGCTGGTGTCAGCGCTGTGAAACTCGACCTTAAGTCCAAGACCGTCCATCTGAGCGACGGCAGCAGCCGCGGCTACGGCTGCTTACTGATAGCAACGGGAGCGACTCCGATCCGCCTCGACGTTCCTGGCGGCGAACGCGTAGTCTATCTCCGGACCCTGCGCGACTGCCGAGGCATCATCGACAGGGCTGGCACAGCGAAGAAGGCGGTAATGATCGGCGCCAGCTTCATTGCTCTCGAGGTCGCTGCCTCCCTGGTGACGCGCGGTCTCGAGGTCAGTGTCGTCGCCCCGGAAACACTTCCCCTCGAGCGCGTGCTTGGCGGAGATATCGGCGCTCTTGTAAAACGTGTGCATGAGGACAAGGGCGTTACGTTTTATCTCGGCCGCAAGGTCAAGCAGGTCGGTGAAAAAGGCGTTGTACTCGACGATGATACCCGACTGGATGCTGACTTGGTTGTCGCCGGTGTCGGAGTCCGACCGAATTTGGCGCTCGCGCAGGAAGCCGGTCTGACCGTCGACAACGGGCTCGCGGTCAATGAGTTCCTCGAGACCAACGTCAGCGGTGTTTTCGGCGCCGGCGATGTCGCCCGCTGGCCCGATGCCTACTCTGATGTGCGACTGCGCATCGAGCACTGGGTCGTTGCCGAGCGCCAGGGACAGGTCGTCGCGCGCAACATGCTTGGCTGCCGCGATCGATTCGACGACATCCCGTTCTTCTGGAGCGCGCACTATGACAAGCTGGAGATCAAGTACATAGGTCATGTCGAGCGCTGGGACCAGACCCGGATCGACGGCGATTTGGCGAAGATGGATTGCACAGTTTCCTACATCGTCTCGGGGAAACGACGCGCCGTTGCGACGATCAATCGCAACCACGAGAACCTTCAGGCGGAGATCGAGCTGGAGAGGGAGCTGCTGCTCAAGCCGCCGCCGCGGGTCACCATCGAGGCAAAACAGGCCTAGTTCTTCACCCGATCGCGAACATGCGCCCGATGTCCTGCTCGAAATCGCGGACGCGGGCGCTCTTCGTTTGCTCGTCCCAGTTGAGCAGCGGCGCGACGATCTCCGCAACGCGGCCGGCGATGCTCTTTCCGTGATCGCGTGTCTCGAATGCCAGATGGGTTCGCCGAATCAATAGGTCGCTGACGGTCTGCGCCTTTTCTCGCATTACGCCGTAGACAAGATGTGCACCGGTGTACGACAGCCCCTCGACCAGAGGTGGTAAGAGCTGCGGGTCATCGCGCTGCAGGCGTCGGATTTCATCGGCGCGATCGGCGCCGGGTAGTTCGACAGAATCAGTTGGAGCCGCCCGCACCTTCTGATCGAGCGCGTGCTGCACTCGATCAACGATTTCCGCAGCCATCGAGCGATATGTCGTGAGCTTGCCACCGGTGACGTGAAGGATTCCCGAAGAATCAGCTACGATGCTGTGCTCCCGCGAAACGGCAGTCGGGTTGCCGGTCTGGCCTCCGACGAGTGGCCGGATTCCAGCCCACGCGCTGACGACATCCTCCCTAGTCAGTCGCGCGCCCGGAAAATATGCGTTGGCAGAGCGCTGCAGGTAGTCGACGTCCTCAGGCGCAGCGTGTACTGTTTCCGGCGATGCCTCGGTCCACGTATCAGTCGTTCCGATGATCGCGTGAGGGCCGGCCGGCAGGCAGAACATCACCCGACCATCGACGGCGGAAATGAGCGTGATCGCATTGCGATTACCGATACGTTCTCTTTGCACTCCGATGTGAACGCCTTTACTGCCGCGATGCTTCTGCGGGCGGTCCCCGGCAGCGGCCGCATTTTGCCAGACGCCGGTCGCATTGACTATTACTCGCGCCCGCATCTCGCGCGTTTGGCCGGAGTGCTGCGCGGTCACTGTGGCGCCAACTGCTTTGCCATTCTCGGACGTGATTTCGCCTACTCGAGTATGGCTTGCTACCAACGCGCCGCTTTGTTCCGCCGCTATAGCGTTCGCGATGGTTAGTCTCGCATCGTCGGTGCAGGCGTCGTAGTAGATAGCGCCACCGGTCAATCCTCTGGTGTCGAGCGCCGGCTCGTGTTCCAGAGTTTCGGCTGCCGTCAGCGTGGCGGGCCGCCTCGATTTGCCGAGCGCCATGAGTTGGTAAAGGACCAGCGCTGCAGCGAGCTTGAATTTGCCGACGCGAGCACCCCGGTAAATCGGCCAGGTGAATGCCAGAGGCTTGACCAGATGGGGGGCGATTCGAAGCAAAGTCTCCCGCTCACGAATCGACTCGCGCACGAGATGAAACTGTCCGTGCTCGAGATACCGGATTCCGCCGTGTACGAGGCGCGAGGAACGGCCGGAAGTACCACTCGCGAAATCGTCGCGCTCGACCAGCGCCACTCTGAGCCCGCGCATCGCTGCGTCCCGCGCAACCCCGCAGCCCGTGATCCCGCCGCCGATTACCAGCAGGTCAAATTTGTCTTCAGAGATTCCGGGCATTTCGCTCGATACATGGGTTGGCGCGTCAGCCCGAAGTATAAGGAATTCGACCGCAAGATTCGGATATCGCGCCTTCTTTGACGCCGCCATCATTCGGCACGATCAAACGAACCGACCAGTGTCAGCGAGGCTCCAATGCCGTATCGAATTGTTCCAGTGGGAGACAAGCTTGTCCTGATGATGGAGCCGGAGCTCCGGCGCCAGGAAATGCACGAAACAGCTTACATTCGCGCACACGACGCAGACTCAGGCTATTATGATTTTGGAGCAGCGAGAGCGGACGCGAATGAAAGCTTTATCGGAATCACGTCGATCGGAGGAGATTCCCATGAATGAAGCGACAGCATGGGAACTTGTACTCCATCGTGATGCTTCAGCTGACGAGCGTTTGCTCTACGGCGTCAGGACGACGGGCATCTACTGCCGCCCGTCGTGTCCATCGCGGAAGCCGAAGCGCGATAACGTGGCGTTCTTTTCTTCCGTCGAAGCAGCTGAGCGCGCCGGGTTCCGTGCCTGTCAGCGCTGCCGCCCCAATCGTGCGAAGTCTCCCAATGCCGCGATCGAGCGTGCGCGCGACTACATCGATCGCCACATCGCAGATCTGAGCGATGAGCGAATCACACTCGAGCGACTGGGCGAGCAGTCCGGTATGAGTCCATACCATTTGCAGCGGAAGTTCAAGGAGACCGTCGGCCTGACTCCGGCGCAGTACATTCGCGCGCGCAAGAGCGAGAGACTCAAGAACGAGCTCAAACGCGGCGAGACAGTGAGCCGCGCATCGTTCGGGGCCGGCTACGGCTCCAGCAGCCGGGTTTACGAGGACGCGCCGACACGACTCGGAATGACTCCCGCTACGTACAAGAGCGGCGGCTCCGGAGCCCACATCGACTACGTGATCGCCAAGACATCCCTCGGATCGCTGCTTGTCGGCGCGACCAATCGAGGCGTGTGCGCCGTCACGCTCGGCGACAATGCCGACGTGCTGGAGACAGCACTGGCGCAGGAATATCCGGCTGCGACGCGGACGCGGGTCACCGAGCCGTGGAGCGCTTTGCGCAACTGGGTTGATTCAGTTGTGGCGACGGTGGAGGGCGAGCAAGGACGTTCCGACATACCGCTCGATATCCAGGCTTCAGCCTTTCAATGGAAAGTCTGGCGCGAGCTGCAGAAGATCCCGTTCGGCGAGACACGCTCGTACAGCGACATCGCCAACGCCATTGGGGCGCCAAGCTCTGTACGCGCCGTCGCCAATGCGATTGCTCACAATCGCGCTGCGGTTGTCATTCCGTGCCACCGCGTCATCAGACAGAGCGGCTCGCTCGGCGGTTATAGATGGGGGCTCGAGCGCAAGCTTAGTTTGCTCGCGAAAGAGCGTGCCAATAAGGACGACAGCACGTCCTAGATAGAAATACGGCGCCCGTCTAAGTTCCCTGCATGGCAACGTTTGGGAACGGGCGCCGTGTCGCGATAGTGGCCGGTGTAAGGACACCGTTTGCAAAAGCTGGAACCGCGTTCAAGTCGATCTCCGCGATAGACCTCGGCAAATTGTGCGTCGCGGAGCTTCTGCAGCGTACGAATCTGGACGGGAAAGAGGTTCAGGGGCTGGTGTTTGGCACAGTGATTCCGTCGGTGGTCGAGCCGAACATCGCGCGTGAAGTGTCGCTGATCCCGCTGCTTCCGAAGGGAGTTCAGGCCTACACCGTCAGCAGAGCCTGCGCATCCGCGAATCAGGCGATTACCGACGCCGCCGACCAGATCGCCCTGGGCAACCTCGAGGTCGCGATTGCCGGTGGGTCGGAGTCCCTCTCCAACATTCCGATTCTGCATTCACAAGGAATGGCCGAGACCCTGGTGCTGGCATCGAAAGCGAAAACGCTGCCGGCGCGGCTCAAGGTCTTCGCCCGACTACGCCCCAAGGATCTCATTCCTATTACTCCGGCGATCGCCGAACCAACGACTGGCGAGACGATGGGCCAATCGGCTGAGAAGATGGCGAAGCTAAATGCGATCAGCCGGGAGGAGCAGGATCACTTCGCGCTGCGATCGCACCGACTGGCTGCTGCGGGCACCGCGGATGGACGACTGACGGCCGAAATCATGCCGGTATACGTGCCGCCGAAATTCGAGAGTGTTCTTACATCGGACAACGGAATTCGCGAGGACACCAGCTACGAGCAGCTCGCCGCGCTGAAGCCGGTTTTCGACAAGAAATACGGCAGCGTGACGGCGGGAAACTCATCGCCTCTGACCGACGGTGGCGCCTGCGTGTTGCTCATGCACGAGGATAAGGCAAAAGCACTTGGATACGAGCCGCTCGGCATCATCAAGTCTTACGCGTATGCCGCACTCGACCCAGGTGAGCAGCTGCTCCAGGCGCCAGTGCTGGCAGCGCCGGTCGCCTTGAAGCGCGCGGGTCTCACCTTGCAGGATATGGATCTGGTAGAGATGCACGAAGCTTTTGCGGCGCAGGTGCTCTCGAATCTGAAGGGATTCGAGTCAAAGTGGTGGGCAGAGCGCGCAGGATTCTCGCAGCCAGTAGGTGAAGTCGACCGCGCCAAGCTCAATGTGATGGGTGGCTCCATCGCGATCGGACATCCGTTCGGTGCTACGGGCGCGCGGATCACGACGACGCTGCTGAGCGAGCTGCGGCGACGCGGCGGGCAGTTCGGTCTGATGACCGTCTGCGCTGCCGGAGGAATGGGCTTCGCGATGGTGGTGGAGAGGACGCGATGAGCTCGACTTCGGAAGTAACCATCGGCGGGCTGGTCGGCACGCGCTGGAAGCCGGCGTTGTCGGTCGAGATGACTGATGGCATTGCAGTCATCACCTTCGATCTTCCCAATGAGTCGGTCAACAAGCTGAGTCGCGCCGTCAAGGATGAATTTGTGGCGCTTGTCACGCGGCTCGAGCGCGATGCGACGGTACACGCAGCGGTTTTAATCAGCGGCAAACCGGATGTGTGGATTGCTGGCGCCGACATCGAGGAGTTTCTCCAGCTCAAGACTGCCACCGACGCCGAGCGACTGAGCCGCGATGGACAGATGCTGCTCGACTCGGTGGAACGGCTGCGCGTTCCCATCATCGCGGCCATTCACGGCGCCTGCCTCGGCGGTGGACTCGAAACCGCGCTTGCGTGTCGCTATCGAATCGCGACTGATCATCCGAAGACGATTCTGGGTCTTCCCGAAGTTCAGCTCGGACTGATTCCCGGTGCCGGCGGGACACAGCGCCTGCCGCGCAGAATCGGACTCACTAATGCCCTCGATCTCATTCTTACCGGGAAGCACGTGCGGGCGAAGAAGGCGCTGCAGCTCGGTTTGATCGACGAGCTGGTGCATCCATCGATCCTTCGTTCCGTTGCGATTCAACGCGCGCGGGAGGTAGCTGAAGGAAGACGGAAGAGCGAGCGACACACTGGCGGTGTGAAGGGAGTCCTGCTCGACGGCAATCCAGCGGGACGTGCAATCGTGTTGCGAAAGGCGCGTGAACAGACACTAGCCAAATCACGCGGCCATTATCCGGCCTTGATCGCCGCGATCGATGTGGTCGCCGCGGGTTACGAACGCGGAGTCGCGCACGGGTATCGCGAGGAGTCCCGCCGGTTTGGCGAGATGGCGATGACCGACGTCTCGCGTCAGCTCATCTTCCTTTTCTTTGCGACCAATGAGCTGAAGAAAGATCCGGGAGTAGATCCGTCGCAGTATCCTGATTTTCCGGTTTCGTCCTTTGAGCCGCTGCCGGTCGAGAAAATTGCAATAATCGGTGCCGGCTTCATGGGTGCCGGCATCGCGTCGATCGCGGTTCAACACGGGAGTCTGGTACGGTTGAAGGATGCGGACCATGCCCGCGTCGCCAAGGGTTACGCGGCGGTGCGCGATGTCCTGAAGGAGCGTCTCACCAAGAAGCAGATCACCAAGGTCCAGTACAGCGACTACATGGCACTCCTCGGTGGCACGGTCGACTACTCCGGATTTGGGAATGTCGATCTGGTGATCGAGGCCGTGTTCGAGGACCTGGCGGTCAAGCACCAGGTGTTGCGGGAGACGGAGGCGGCGATCAACCCGGCGGCAATCTTCGCCACCAATACATCTACCATTCCAATCAATTTGATCGCCCAGGCATCTGTTCGGCCGGAGCGCGTGCTGGGAATGCACTTCTTCTCGCCGGTTCACAAGATGCCTCTGGTCGAGGTGATCACTACGGGGCAGACCCATCCACAGGTAATTGCCACGGCGGTCGCCTACGCGAAGAAGCTCGGCAAGACGGTCATCGTCGTAAACGACGGGCCCGGTTTCTACGTCAATCGGATACTCTCTCCGTACATCAATGAAGCGGGGATTCTGCTCGATCAGGGTGTCGCCGTCGATCTCATCGACAAGGCGCTCGTCGATTTCGGATTTCCCGTCGGCCCGATCACGCTGATCGATGAAGTCGGACTCGATGTCGCGGCGAAGGCGGGGAAGATCATGGCTGATGGTTTCCCAGACCGGATGCAGCCAGCCAAATCGCTTCAGGCTGTCGTTGCGGCAGGCCGCTACGGGAGAAAATCGCAGAAGGGTTTCTATTCTTACGACAAGGAAGGAAAGAAAGGCGAAGTGGATCCCTCGGTGTACACGCTCTTCCTCGCTCCGGGCAGCGTCCCGATAGCGAAGACGATCGCGCCAGTGACCGCACCGGAAACTCCTCTGATCCCCGAGATGCCGGCCATTCAGGTGCAGCAGCGGACTGTGCTGGCGATGTTGAACGAAGCCGGCCGTTGCCTCAGCGACGGAATCATCAAGTCACCGCGTGATGGCGACGTTGGCGCGGTCTTCGGAATCGGCTTTCCGCCTTTCCGCGGAGGTCCGTTCCGGTACATGGACTCACTGGGAATTCAAATAGTAGTGCAGCGTCTCGAGGATCTGAACGCGCGGTTCCCTGTCCGGTTCGAGCCGGCGGAGCTGTTGCTCGAGATGGCGCGTCGGAAACAGGTCTTCTATCCCGACGAGCGTTCGTGACGACAGGAGTACCCACCGTAGTGCGGTCAAACTTGCTTTTGGTCGCTGTAACCGTCGTCGCGTGTGCGCACCCCGTACGGCGACCGCTTACCCCTGCGGATTATCCGCGGACCCGGCCGGAGCTGACGCGGTACCGTGAGACGTCGCACTACGCGGACGTGCGGAAGTTCCTCGACTCCCTGCGAACGCTCGGCGCACCGCTCACGTTCGGATCGATCGGGAAGACGAGCGAAGGACGCGACATACCGTATGTAATTGCATCACGTCCAATCGTGACGACCCCCGCCGCCGCAAAGGCTCTCGCCCGGCCCATTGTCTACGTTCAGGGCAACATCCACGCTGGAGAGATCGAGGGCAAAGACGCGCTGCTGGCGTTGCTTCGCGATCTCACTTTTTCGCCGAAGCCGGATGCGCTCGATTCAATCGTGTTGATCGCGGTGCCGATATACAACGCCGATGGCAACGAGCGATTCGCGCCCCAGTCAGTGAATCGCACCGAGCAGAACGGGCCAGAGCTGGTCGGTGTGCGCGCCAACGCGCAGGGTCTCGATCTCAATCGCGACTACGTGAAAGCAGAAGCGCCGGAGACGCGCGCTTCGCTCGCAATGTTCAATGCCTGGGATCCCGATGTCTTCGTCGATCTCCACACCACCGACGGCAGCTTCCACGGCTACGCACTTACCTATTCTCCGTCGCTCAGCCCGGCGGCCGTATTCGGCGGGGTTTACGCACGCGACTCTTTGCTTCCGGTTTTGCGCGAGCGTATGCGGACGCGTGACGGCTTCGAAGTCTTCGACTACGGCAACTTCGTCTCGGACGAGCGGGGACTGATCTCCGACAGCAGCGTACACGAAGGCTGGGCGACTTACGATTCGCGGCCGCGCTTCGGCACCAACTACTATGGCGTTCGCGGCCGGATTGGGATTCTGAGTGAGGCGTACTCGCACGACTCCCTGGCTCGCCGCATTGCCTCGACCTACGCGTTCGTCAAAGAGATTCTTTCGCTGGTGGCTGAAAAAGGGCAGGCGATTCAGTCGCTGAGCGCTCGCGCCGATAGCCAGCCACTGGCGTGGGGTCACTCGCCTGACTCGCTGCAGATGGTTGCGGTTCGGTCGGAGCTGATCGCGTCACCGCGCAGCATGGATGTCATCAAGGAAGACGTCGTAAAGACCGCTGACTCCGCTGTCGCCCAGCCGGGCGTTCCGAGAGGCGAGCGCCGCAGCGGCATCTACAGGACGATCCGGATGCCCGTTTACGACCGCTTCACGTCAACGCTCGATCGCCTGGCACCCGCGGCGTACGTTCTCGCGCCCCAGGAGACCACCGTCGTCAATCTTTTGCGCCTGCACGGCGTGCGAGTGGAGCGATCTGATTCGGCATGGACTGCCCGTGGCGAGACCTTCACTATCGATTCAATCATTACTTCGCCGCGACTGTTTCAGGGCCACCGCGAAGTGCGACTCAAAGGCACGTGGCAACGCGGCGTGCAGGCTCTGCCCCCAAAATCTTTCATCGTATCGACAGCGCAGCCGCGGGGCGCCCTTATAGTCTACCTCCTCGAACCCGAGAGCGACGACGGGTTCACGACCTGGAACTTCTTCGATGCCGACCTCAAGAAGGGCGCCCGCTTTCCCGTTAGCAGAATCTTCGATCTCTCCCGGCGTGGACGCGCCGCGACACGCCGCTCCTCCGCATCGGCCTTACAGTCACCACAGCACTAATGCTTCGTAGCGCCCTGCTCTATCTCTCGAGTCAGCCGCAAATATTCAAGTTCGTCCGCCACAACCGCATCGCCAGGAGTTTCGCCAACCGCTTCGTGGCTGGTGAGACACTCGACACTGCCCTCGCCGCGGTGGCTCGTCTCAACGCGCGTGGCATCACCGCCTCACTCGATCTACTCGGCGAAAGTGTCCACAACGAGGCTGAGGCGCGCGCGGCGGGTCAGGAATACGTGACGATGCTCGATCGCATCCACGAGCGAAGAGCGGATGCGAACGTGTCGGTGAAGTTGACGGCGATGGGGCTCGATGTCTCCGAGGAGCTGTGCGTTGCGATAATGCACAAGATTCTCCAGCGCGCGAGAGATTACGGAACCTTCGTGCGGATCGACATGGAGTCGAGCGAGTACACGCAGCGAACGCTGGATCTCTTCGAGCAGCGACTCTATCCGGCGTATCGCGAGAACGTCGGCATCGTGCTGCAGAGTTACCTCTATCGCACCTTCGCCGATGTTCAACACGTCAACCTGCTCAAGGCTCGCGTGCGAATTTGCAAAGGCGCTTACAAGGAACCGGAGACCGTGGCATATCCCGAAAAGAAGGACGTTGACGCGAATTACACAAAGTGCATGCAGGAGCTGATGCTCAAAGGAAACTATCCGGGCATTGCCACACACGACGAGGCGATAATCAAAGGGGCGAAGCGCTTCGTCAAGGAAAACGACATCAAACCGCACCGATTCGAGTTTCAGATGCTCTACGGGGTGAGACGCGACCTGCAAGATCGGCTTGTGCGCGAGGGTTATCGCGTGCGCGTGTACGTTCCGTTCGGAACCCAGTGGTATCCTTACCTGATGCGCCGGCTCGCCGAGCGACCCGCTAACGTCGCGTTCCTGACCGGAAACGTCTTCAAGGAAATTGTCGGCAGACGCCGCCGCTGAAGATGGGCAGATTCATTCCTCCCGATCACTCGAAGGGTGACCCGAACACCATCGGCGGCTACATGGCCGTGCACGATCGGCCGGCCGCTTTCGAGGGAAGTGACGGAGCGTCGTACAGCGTCGAGATCGTCAGCGACACCAGCGGCGACAAGGATCGGCCATTCGCCGCTTATCTTCTCTTCGTGCGCTGGGGCCACGGTGACCCCGTCGCCAGCGGGCACCTCGAAACCGAATTTCTTGCCTTCGCGTCGACTGAAGCGGAAGCACGCGAGATGGTTGGGGCCATGCGTCTCAACGAAGTGAAGTCCAGGCTCGACTCACTCATCAGGGCAAAGCACACGGACGAACGGCCATGGTGGGATGTGATGCGCGGCGAGGGTAGCAATTGACGCGCAAAGAAGGCGTCGTGCTGAAAGGGACTGGAGGAGTCTGGCACGTCCGCGCCGAGTCTGGTGAGACGCACGAAGCGTCGCTGCGCGGGAGACTGAAGCAGGAACGGGAAGAAACCAAAAAGCTGGCGGTGGGCGACAGGGTAGTGCTGGAGATAGATCAGCGCGGCGAGCATTGGGCGATCGCTGACATCCTGCCGCGACATTCACAACTGGCGAGACGGGCGCCGGGAGAAGGGCAGGGTGAGCGTATCGTCGCCGCCAACGTCGATCAGGTCGTGATCGTCTTCGCCGCGACCAAGCCGGAGCCCCATCGCCGGATGCTCGATCGGTTTCTGGTGATCGCCGAGGCGAACTCACTCGAGTCGCGGATCGTCATCAACAAAATCGAGCTCGTCGACAAAGAAGGAACTGAGCGCGCCTTTTCTGATTACGCAGCGGCGGGTTATCCGGTTCACTTCACGAGTGTTAAGCAGCGCATCGGTCTCGATCAGCTGCACGATCAGCTGGCAGGCAAGACCTCTGTTCTTACAGGTCCTTCGGGTGTCGGCAAATCATCGCTGATGAACGCGATGTATCCGGGTCTCGATTTACGCGTTGGCGAGATCAGCGAATCGGTAAACAAGGGGCGGCACACGACGGTTGGCGCGTTGCTCCATCCGCTGCCCGACGGCGGGTACGTGGTGGATTCTCCGGGACTGCGGGAAGTCGGGATGTGGGGACTGGCATCCGAGCATCTCGACGAATGCTTTCGCGAGTTTCGCCAGTACATACCGTTGTGTCGCTTCGGCAACTGCACGCACCGGGTTGAGCCGGGGTGCGCTGTGCGCGATGCGGTTGAGAAGGGAGGGATCAGCGGGGAGAGATACGATAGCTACGTGCGGCTGCGGGAGGAGATGGAGCAGTCGGAGCTGAAGTGGTCGCCGAAGACATTAAAAAAGAGATGAGATTGTCTCGCATCTAGCCGTAACAGGGAACTGTGCTACCGCCAACCCACAACCGTTACAGTTAGATGCGTGAAGATCCGTCAGAGTCTCAAACGATCTCGACAGCCCAATCGATATCAATATCCGGCCGCAGCGAATCGCGCACCGAGCAATACTTAGTCGCCGACAACTCAATCGCCCGCAGCGCCTGCGCCTTCTCTATCCCGGTTCCGCGTATTCGAAAATTCAGCGTGATGTGCTTGTACCGCCGCGGAATCGCGTCGACGCGCTCGCCCACGACGTCGACCTCGAGCGACGAAATTGGCGTTCGCTGCTTGGCCAGGATGTCGATCACGTCATAGGAGACGCAGGTCGCCAGTGCGCTGAGCAGAGCTTCCGGCGGACTTTGTCCGGTTTCACCTTCACCATCGATGCGGGCCGTCGCTCCGTTGGGACGGCCCGCCTCAAATCGATGACCACCAACCCACTCGACGTGAATCCGCGACGGCTTGGTCGCGGTCGGCGCCGGTGCCCGAGCTGTCATTTCTCCGGGCCCTTCTCGATTGGTGCGCGCACTGCGTTGCCCCACTCCGTCCAGCTGCCGTCGTAATTCCTGACGTTGTCATAGCCGAGCAGAAAGGTGAGCACGAACCAGGTATGCGACGAGCGCTCACCGATCCGGCAGTAAGCAATGATGTCATCGCCCTTCCTGAGTCCCTTCTCGCTCTCATAGATGGCGCGCAGTGAATTCGCATCCTTGAAGCTTCCGTCGGGATTGGCAGCTCTGGCCCACGGTACACTGCGCGCTCCCTTGATGTGTCCGCCGCGCAGCGTGCCCTCCTGCGGATAGTCGGGCATGTGCGTACGCTGGCCCGTGTACTCCTCGGGCGAGCGCACATCGATCAACGGCTTACCGGCCGCTGAATGTTCTCTCACCTGCTTGAAGAACGCGCGGATCTCCTCATCGGAGCGCTGGGGGGCTTTGTAATTGGTGCTGGGGAACGAAGGCACGTCGGTATTGAACGGGCGGCCTTCCTGCTCCCACTTAATGCGGCCGCCGTCCAGCAGTTTGGCGTTGGTGAACCCGAACAGCTGGAAAACCCAGAACGCGTATGCCGCCCACCAGTTGTTCTTGTCACCGTAGAAGATGACTGTCGTGTTGTCGTCGATTCCCTTCTGGCGAAGAAGCTTCTCGAACTCCTCCGATGAGACGTAGTCGCGCAGCACCGGGTCGTTGAGATCCAGGTGCCAGTCCACCTTCTGTGCTCCGGGGATGTGCCCGGTATCGTAGAGGAGAACGTCTTCGTCGCTCTCGATGATTCTGATGTTGGGATCGTCGAGATGCTCGGCGAGCCATTCCGTGCTTACCAGAACTTCGGGATGCACGTATCCCTTGCCGGCGATGATCGGATCGACGGCTGTTGCGTTGGTTGTGATTGTCGCCCCCATGGTCAGCTCCTGAAAAGAGGAGAGCTACTGCATAATCAGACTGAACACTCAGTCGTGCAAGTAGAAGAGCTGTTAACCATGTGTATCTTTGCTGAATGAGCGAAAAAAAGCCGCAAATGGAGTCCTATTCACGCCACGTCCTGGTGTGCACTGGCGATTTCTGCTCCCCGGATCGTCGTGGCCGTCAGATTTACTCACTGCTCGCCGAGCTATTGCAGCGCGAGGATCTGCTTTTCGGACCCGACCGCGTGAAGCGTGGTGAAACGCCGTGTCTCGGCGTCTGCAGCGATGGACCAATCGTCGTCGTGTATCCGGAAGGCATCTGGTATTCCCGAGTGACGCCGGCGCTGTTGGAACGCATTGTGGTCGAGCACCTCAAGCACGGCAAACCGGTAGATGAGGCCGTTTTCCATCGCTTGGGTCATTGCTTTAACTTTCCAGCACACGATCCGTCGCAGTGAGCCCGCCCAATCCCTTCAATCCACGCAGACTCGCGCTTGGAGCTGCGAAAAAACTGATCTTCGAGAATGAGGATCCGGAGACGGCGCTGGAGCGCCTGGCCGGCCTCAACTCGATCGACAATCGCGGCGCTACCAGCCCGGAGAGTAACTCAATGTCACGTTCGCGCAGTACGATTTTGAACAACCTTGATGAGATGTACCGCGAAGCATTCGAGCGGGCAAAAGCGGCGGGCGACCAGAACCAGATGGCAACCCTCGATTTCGCGTACAGGCGGGAGCAACTCTACTTCGAGATCCTTCTCGACGTTCGCGACGCACTTGAGCGTCGCTAGTCTGGGCAGCCGCTTCACCCGGAGACCGGCTTGAACTCTCTCTGGGGCTGGATCGGGTTCAACGTCGTCGTCCTCGCGATACTGGCGCTCGACCTCGGCGTCCTTCACCGCCGGGAAGCCAAAGTCTCCGTCAGGGAAGCCGCGACCTGGAGTGGGGTCTGGGTTTTCCTATCCCTCTGCTTCGCGTTCGCCGTCTATCTCACAATGGGCAAGCAGCCCGGTCTCGAGTTCCTGACCGGCTACCTGATCGAGTACGCGCTCTCGGTCGACAACATCTTCGTCTTCGTCTTGATCTTCTCCTACTTCAGCGTTCCGGAGAAGTATCAGCATCGGGTCCTGTTCTGGGGCATCATCGGCGCATTGGTGTTGCGCGGCGTGATGATCGTCGCCGGGTCCGCACTCGTCACCCGCTTTGCGTGGACACTCTACATCTTCGGCGCCTTTCTGGTCTTTACGGGAATTCGGATGGCGTTGCAGAAAGACGAGGCTGCGTACAATCCGGAGCACGACCCGGTTCTCCGTCTGTCACGGAGGCTGATTCCAGTGACCAACGAATATCACGGTGACAGCTTTTTCGTTCGGACGCGCGACAAGGATGGCAAGCCAGGAATTGCGGCGACCCCGCTTTTCATCGTGCTGCTGATTGTCGACACCACCGACATCATCTTCGCCACGGATTCCATTCCGGCGATCTTCGCAGTCACCCGTGATCCGTTCATCGTCTATACGTCGAACATTTGCGCTGTCCTTGGCCTCCGTGCCCTCTATTTCCTGCTGGCGGGAGTCGTCGACAAATTCGTCTATCTCAAGCTCGGGCTATCGATCGTTCTGATCTTCATCGGGCTTAAGATGCTGCTGGAGAGCTTCATCCACATTCCGATCGTTGCGTCGCTGGGCGTGGTGGCGGCGGTGTTGGCGAGCACGATCTGGGCGTCGCTGAAATGGCCCCGGCGCGTGCCAGAGAATACAAAATCTGAAGTGGGTACGTAGCCCAGGACCGCCCTCGAGACGGCACTAAAGCGCTTCTTTGGGTTACCCTTAGAGCACGGGGGACGTCTTTGGCTGTACCTCCCTACCGTCTCTCAAACAACACAATCGGGATTTCACGCATGAGTTTCAGTTCGCGGCTGGTTGCGAGCGCCTTGTTCGCGCTAGCTCCACTCTCGCAAATCAACGCCCAGAGCGCCGGCAAGAATCTGGCGATGGACTTTCGGACGACCGTTTTTGTTCAGGGAACGCCCGATAGCGCCGTTATGCTCGGCCACGCCGTCGGCACCAGCGACAAGATGCGGCTGGATGTGAAAGGCTCCCCATCGCAGTCGAGTCCTTTGTCGTCGGATAGCGTCGTCACCATGATCGTCACTGACAGCGGCAAGACGATCACTTTCATCGACGCCAAGAAGAGTCAGTATCTGCAGGTCCGCCCCGCCGAGATGGTCGCACAGGCGCAGCAGATGGGCGGGATGAAGATGGATTTCACGGGTACCGAGGCAAGAGTCGACAGCCTCGGCGCCGGCCCGACGATTCTCGGCCATCCGACCACTCATTATCGCGTCACCACTGGCATGACGATGACGGTCAACGCCATGGGACAGCAGCAGGTCATCAAATTCTCCAGCACTACGGACAGCTACTACGCGACTGACATCACGGGAACTCTCAACCCGTTTGCGAGTGTAACCGGCGGCGATGTGGCAAACATGTTCGGCAGCGCCAACGTCGAATTCGCCAAGAAAATAAAAGCCGTGCAGGCCAAATTGCCGAAGGCGACTCAGCTAAGGGCTTTGAGCTCGGCGACAATCGTCGCGCAGGGGCAAACGCGCGTGACGACGAGCGCTGCCGAGGTAACCGGCCTGCAGTGGGTCAACTCGGATCCCAAAGCTTTCGAGATTCCCGCCAGCTACAAGCAGGTACAGCTTCCGGGATTGGCCGGGCCTGGTGCCGGCGGCCCCATTCCGCCGAAGTAAGAGCGCTGGCATCACGCAAAAAAGGGGCGGCTCTGGTGAGCGGCCCTTTTTTGCATCGCGACATCAGAATTTCACGATTTCTTGGTACGCGCGCTTGAAATCGTCGACCTGCGGAAGAATCGCGTCCTCGAGACGCGGTGCGTAGCCGACGAAAGTATCGGCTGATGCGACGCGCTTCACCGGCGCGTCCAGCCATGCAAAGCATTCATCAGCGATTGCCGCGGATATCTCGGCACCGAATCCCCACGACAAAGAGTCCTCGTAAGCGACAATCACACGAGAGTTTTTCTTTACCGATTTGAACACCGTCTCGCGATCCCAGGGACTCAACGTGCGGAGGTCGATCAATTCAACCGAAATTCCGTTCTCGGCGACCGCGTTGGCGGCGGTGAGGGCGCGTTGTACCGTCGCGCCATAGGTGACCACCGTCACGTCGGTCCCCTCGCGCACGACCTTCGCCTTCCCAAACGGAATCATGAAGTTCGGGCCTGGATACGCCGACTTGTTGTAGATCTGGCGATAGAGGTGCTTGTGCTCGAGGAAAATCACCGGATCGTCGCACCGAATCGCCGTGCGGAGCAGGCCGTTCGCATCGAGCGCGGTCGAGGGGCACACCACCCGCAGTCCCGGGCAGTGGGTGAACAGCGTCGCACCCGTCTGCGAATGGTAGATCGCACCGCGGATGTACCCGCCGTAGGTCGTTCTCACCACGACGGGCGCCGAAAAATTGTTGTTGGACCGCCAGCGCATCGTGGCGAGCTCGTCGCGCAGCTGCATGTAAGCGGTCCAGATGTAATCGAAGAACTGGACCTCGACGACGGGCTTGAAGCCACGCACCGCCAGGCCGATTGCACGCCCGATGATGTTCGCCTCCGCCAGCGGTGAGTTGTAGACGCGAGCGCCACCGAACTCCTTCTGCAGTCCCCACGTCACCTTGAAGACGCCGCCCTTGCCTTTGACCTTGCCGAGGTATTCCTCGCGCGAGACGTCAGCGACATCCTGACCAAAGACAAGAATCTTCTGATCGCGACGCATCTCGTCCTTCATGCACGCGTTTAGCAGATCGACCATCGTCGTCGGCTCGCCGGAGAACTGCGGGTCGTCCTCGGTATCGAACTGCTCGCTGGTTGGATCGACATCGGGTGAGTAGACACCGAAGTAAACCGTCTCCGGACCGGGCTGCGGCTGGGCGAGTGCGTCGTCGGTTGCAGCGAGGACGATAGCTTCGACTTCCTTCTGGATTTCTTTTATTTCGTCTTCGGTTGCGTGCCCTTCACTGACCAGCCACTTCGGGAATTGAGTGACTGGATCGCGGGCGGCGTCCGCTTCGCGCTCCGCCGGCGGGCGGTAGAGTTTTTCGTCATCGGAAAGCGAATGCGAGTAGGGCCGGATCACGTGTGCGTGCACCAGGGCCGGCCCCTTTCTCTGTCTCGCGTACTCTACGGCGCGTTGCATCGTGTCGTAGCTGGCGAGAAGATCGCAGCCCTCGACTTCTTCGACGAAAAGATTTGGGAACGCGCGAACAAGCTTGGAGATGCTGCCGCCAGCAGTGTTGACTTCGACCGGGACTGAAATCGCATATCCGTTGTCTTCGACGAGATAGACAGCGGGCAGCTTCAGGTTTGAGGCTGTATTGAGCGACTCCCAGAACTCGCCCTCGCTGGTCTGTCCCTCGCCAGTCGAGATAAGAACGACTTCGTCCTTCTGGAACCCTTCGCTGATGTTGAGGAGTTTGGCGCGGAGCGTCGCTTCGGCGGATCCGACTCCCTGGAGGAATTGCGTTCCGGTCGGAGAAGAAGCCGAGACGATGTTGTAGGCTTTGTGTCCCCAGTGGCTCGGCATCTGACGGCCGCCTGACGCGGGGTCGACCGCTGCGCCAACTGCTTCGTACAGCATTTCCGCCGGCGTTACTCCGAGGGACAGGCACAGCGCGCGATCGCGGTAGTACGTGTAGAACCAATCGTAGGCGGGCTTGAGAATCATTCCGGCGGCGGTGAGCACCGCTTCGTGGCCGGCCCCGGAAATCTGGAAGAAGATCTTGTTCTGGCCTTTCAGCTGAACTTCCTTGTCGTCCAGACGTCGAGAGAGCAGCATCGTGCGGTAAGCCGCCACGAGCTGCTCAGGCGTAAGTCGGGCGCTGGGAGAGCCTGCGGATGGTTTCCGATCGGGAAGTGTTCTGGTGGCCATAATCTCCGGCGGGTGGGTCTGACTGCAGTTCAAAATAGCAGAGTGGCCAGCTTCATGCCGCTCCTCAAACGCTCAGCAAAGGAGGAGAAAATGGCAGGCAAAGTCGTTAAGTGCCTAGCGGTTGCGCTCACGCTGACAGCTTGTGCTCAGGGAACAACCGGTGGCCCCGACACTCCCGGCGGTGGCAAGGTCATCTTCACGGGTGATCGCGATAAGGATTGGGCTCAGATCGTCGCGCTCGAGGACCAGGCCAAAGCTTTGGTGAAAACCAATGGGTGCACGTCTGCGGATCAATGTCGCACGGCTGCTGTTGGTAACAGGGCGTGCGGCGGTCCCCGCTACTATTTGGTTTACTGCTCGCGCACAACTGACTCGGCCGCGTTATTCAGCAAGCTGAAGGCGGTCGCGGACGCGGAGGGCGAGTTCAACCGGAGATATCAGATCGTCTCGACGTGCGAGTTCAGGATGCCTCCCAAGGTTGCTCTCGTCGGGGCGTCCTGCCAGGCGCAGTAATTCTCGCTACCGGTCCGAATCAGTCCGCGACTAATAGTCGACGGGTCGAAGATAAGACTCGCCGATCCCGGTTGGGCTGACCAGCGCAACCGTGGGAAGTTTTCTCTTCCAGTGAGTGCCGGCGAGGCGTTTCCGAACCAGCTCGACCTTGTTGGGGTCGAATCCGCGCGACACCAGCGCTGCCGGGCTGTATCCGCTGATCAGCCAATTGAGAATCTTGTCCGCCTCGGCGTAGCTGATTCCGAAGTCTCCCTCGTCGGTCTGCCCTTCGATCAAGTCGGCTGACGCTGGCTTCTCGACTATTACATCGGGTACGCCGAGGAATTTCGCGAGCTGCCAGACCTGGGTCTTGAAGAGATCGCCGAGCGGATTGATCGGCGGCGAGTCATCGGCGTGCCAGGTGAAGTAGCCGAGCAGGCGTTCGGTTTTGTTGCCGGTACCGACCGGGAGCGCGTGATATTTGGCGGACTGATCGAACAGCACGATCATCCGCTCTCGCGCCATCACGTTTCCACGACGCGCTGGGTCGGCATCCTTCTCGTTGGCGAGATATCCGTCGACCGCTGGGGAGATGTCGACGGTTCTCGATTGGATTCCGAGCTTGTCGATGACGAGCTGCGCGTGCGCGAGCGAATCAGGGTTGGATGTGCGATACGGCATGCGCACCGCGATCACATTTTGCGGGCCGAGAGCAGCGGCAGTCAGAAAAGCGGTAACCGCGGAATCGACGCCGCCGGAAAGGCCGACGACCGCCTTCTCGAATGAACGGCGCTCGAATTCCTCGCGCAGAAACGAGACTAGCCATCCTGCAGTGAGCTCGGCGTCGATTTCGAGCGGTGGTGGGCCCGCCGGTGCCCTCTCGGCACGGATCACGGGGATCGGCCCGCTACCATTGCGGCTCGCGTCTGTCCCAGCTTTGGCTTTTACCTGTTTGCTGCCACGCGTCGTTGGCTTGGGCGTCGACTTCTTCGTCCGTGAAGAGGTCTTGCCCGCCGCCTCGGCTTCCTCGCTCGGCCGACGCGCCGTTCCCTCGGTTGATGGTGCGTCGGCGCGTTCTCCATCGCCGTGTTGACCGGCGGGAGTGAGCGGCCCACCCTCGCTCGGAGAATCATCGTAGCTCAGAGCCACTCGTTCGCCCGCCTGAATCCGATCGACGTTCCGCATCAGGTGCGGCATCATCGTCTGCAGATCGGTGAGCAGCGGCGTGTCCGATCGCGCCCGCGTGAGATCAAGGGGATCGAGCGAAATCGACATGATCGTCTCGTCCCAGAGCGGAGCCTGAGCGCGTACATCACCGTGCGGACCGCAAACGATGGATCCGCCCGAAAAAGTCTTTCCGCCTTCCGTACCAACCAGATTCACCAGCGCCACGAATACGCCGTGCTCTTCGGCGATGTCGCGCGCCAGACGCTCCCACCGTTTGAGATTCGCTGGCACCGGCCCTTCGTCCTCGCGCGGCCATACGCCGCGTGCCGGAGATGCGGAGACAATGAAGACCATCGTCGCGCCATCGAGCGCGGCAATCGTTCCGGTGAGGCTGTGCCACGCGTCCTCGCAGATCAGCATTGCTGCGCGTCCCCAGTCAGTGTCGAACGCGCGCACTTCAAATCCGCGATCGACGAAGCGTTCTTCGTCGAACAGGCCGTAGGTAGGCAGGAAGAGCTTCCGGTGAACGTGTCTGATCACCGGCTCCTTGCCTCCCAGTGTCACATAGAGCGCACTATTATAAAATGCGTTGTTCCACACCTCGTAGAACCCGATGCACACATCGAGCGTCCGCGGGGTAGTAACTGCGGAGGTGTATTGCGCCTGGAGGTCGCGTGCGAGTGCACCGGCCGTCAGTGCGACATCGCGGACTCCACCTTCCACGAAATATCCGGTGAGCGCGGTCTCGGCGAACACCGCGATATCGGGTCGCGGATCGAGGGAGTCTATCTGCGAAAAAACACCGCCAAGGCGGGCGAGATTAGCTGCATAGTCGCCCTTTCGCGGCTTGAACTGAACGACGACGAGATGAATAGAGCGATCCATCTATCTGAAGTTGCCATAGCGCAGAGGTACAATCAACCGTTGCGGGCGCTAGTCGTTGCTGCGCTTCTGTTTACGCGCTCCTCAGTGGGCGCGCAGCAGCCAGCCACCGCGGACAGCGTGCCCTGGACGATCCTTCCGATGCCGCAGGCATCGCTCGTCCTGGCACGCGATGGGTCCCTGATCGGCGAGATCGGCAAGGAAATCCGCACCAGCGTTTCGATAAAAACTCTTCCCAGGTATCTGCCGCAGGCATTCGTCGCCGTGGAAGATCATCGGTTCTACCAGCACGATGGCGTCGACGTCGTCGGCATCGCCGGAGCCTTGAAGGACAACATCTTTGGCGAGCGCAGGGGAGCGAGCACGATTACGCAGCAGCTCGTCGGCAACATGCATCCGACGCTCATCGACCGCACCGACCGGAGTCTGGGGCGCAAGCTCGACGAGCAGGCGGCGGCGCGTGAGATGGAGAAGCACTACAACAAGGATCAGATACTCGAAGCGTATCTGAACCAGATCTCGTTCGGTCACGGCTGGTACGGTGTGGAGAGCGCTGCGCGTCACTACTTCGGAAAGAGCGCGTCGAGATCGACGCTGGCCGAGGCAGCAGCGCTGGCTGCGATGCCGAAAGGGCCGGCGCTCTACGATCCGCTCAAGTATCCCGATCGGGTTCGGCAACGTCGCAACGTCGTGTTGTCGCTGATGGCGGATCAGGGCTTCATCACGCAGGCGCAAGCGGCTAGTGCACAAGCGGCGCGCCTCAATACGTCGCCCAACGGCGGATACTCGGCGCACTCGCCGTGGTTCGTCGATGTCGTGCGTGTTCAGGCGACGCGCGCCGGGATTCCAGTTGGTCAGGGCGGATATCGTATCTACACAAGCCTGGATCCGCTGCTGCAGAACGCGGCGACGAGTGCGCTGGCAGAGGAGACAGCGGCGCTGGAGTCGCAGCCCGACTATGCGCATCCGAAGTACAATCCCAGCGCGAAAAACGGATCGACACCGCGACGCACCACCGACTATCTGCAGGGAATGGTCGTAGCGATGGATCCGACGTCCGGGGATGTGCGCGCACTGGTCGGCGGTCGCGACTACAGTGACTCTCAGTTCGATCGCGCGGTCGATGGAATGAGGCAGCCGGGTTCGTCGTTCAAGCCGATCGTCTATGCGCTGGCCATCTCCGACAGCATTACGCCGAACACGATCTTCGTCGATACCGCGCTGACGATCGATCTGCCCAATGGAACTACCTACAGTCCGGAGAATTCAGACGGCCAGTACCTGGGGCCGCTCACATTGCGTGAGGCGCTCGCCAAGTCACGCAACGTTGTCGCCGTGCAGCTCGGCGAGAAGCTGGGGATGGATTCCATCGCGAGCCTGGCGCATCGGATGGGCCTAAGCTCCAAGATCGCCCCGGTTCCCTCGAGTGCGATCGGCGCATCCGTCGTTCAGCCGCTCGATCTCGTTGCGACTTACACCACGTTTGCGAACCTGGGAACGCCGGTCGAGCCGCGCTTTATATACCGTATAGAAGACAGGAACCGGAAAGTCGTACTCACCCGCGACGTGAAGGCGCTCGCGCCGGCGTTGGATCCACGGGTTACCTACGTCGTGCGCGACATGATGCGCGATGTGGTCGAGCGTGGCACCGCGTCGAGCATTCGCCGATATCTCCCCACCTCAATTCCGGTCGCCGGAAAAACCGGGACGACCAACGACAATTCTGACGTCTGGTTCGTCGGACTAACTCCGGACCTGGTGGCGGGTGTCTGGCTTGGTTTCGACACCCCGACGCCGATTGCTCCAGGAGCGGCGGGGGGATCACTCGCCGCGCCGGTGTGGGGCAAGATGATGGCGCGGTATTACGCCTCGCGGCCTGAGATACTGAGCTCGCGATCCGCCGATCCCTGGGCTCCTCCGATCGGCGTGATTTTCGGTGACGTCGATCGCGCCACCGGTGAGCTGGCGAACGATCAGACGCCCCCCGACCGACGCTACACTGAATACTTCGTGGAGGGGACGGAGCCGACTCCCCTCAAGGCGGATCCGTGGAAGCTATTCGGCTGGGGGCCGATCATCTTCTAAGTAGTATAGCTCGTACCTTGCCATGCGATTATCCGATATGCAAGGTTGGTGATGAGTTCGTTGGCATTTCACCCAAACGAAGGAGCCCGCCTATGAAATCCAAAATTCGTCAGTCGCTAGCTGGAAACGGGGAGCCATAATCAGCTCCCCGTTTTTTTGTTTTTGCTCGAAGCCCCCAGCCGCTCCGCCGACGACTCCCAGCTGTTGCTTTCCCCCAGGACTAAGCCGCTCCCTTTATCTCCAGCGGCCGTGCCTGGTCGCCCGGTGCCGTCGGCACCAAGGCGAAATTCAGCACCTCGTTCAGCGTTTCCACCGGGTGGAACTCCAGAACACTCCGCACTTCCTCCGGAACGTCCTCGATGTCCGGCTCGTTGTCCTTCGGAATGATGATGGTCTTGATTCCAGCGCGATGAGCGCCAAGAACCTTCTCCTTCAATCCGCCGATCGGCAGAACGCGTCCGCGCAGCGTGATCTCTCCGGTCATCGCGACGTCGCGCCTCACCGGTCTGTCTGACATCTCCGACACCAGCGCAGTAGCGATCGCGATTCCAGCCGATGGTCCGTCCTTCGGAATTGCTCCCGCCGGCACATGGATATGCGCTTCGATTGCGCCCAGCCTGTCGCGCGGAATGCCAAGGCTGGCGGCATTGTTGGTCGCGTAGGTGAACGCTGCTCGAGCGGATTCCTTCATCACATCACCAAGTTGACCGGTGAGGATGAGGGAGACTGCGCCGCCGGGGCCGACCTGGTTCGCGGCGTCGCCTTCGCGGTTTCCGTAGTAACGGCGAATCGACGCTTCGACGAACATGATGTCGCCGCCCATCGGCGTGTAGTACATGCCGGTTGCGATTCCGACTTCGCTCTCATCGAGCGCATGCTCGGGGTGCACGCGTGGGCGCCCGAGCAACTCACGCACTGTCTCGGCGTCAACCGTGTGCTTCACCTCTTCGCTCGCCGCGATCTTGCGCGCGAGCTTCCGCGCCACGGCGCCGATCTGTCTTTCCAGCTGTCTGACGCCACTCTCGCGAGTGTAGTTCGACACCACCGACATGATCGCGTCATCGGTGAAATTGATGTCCTTGTCGTTCAGACCGGACTCTTCCAGCTGACGCGGCAACAGGTACTTCTTCGCGATTTCCGCCTTCTCCTTCTCGGTGTAACCGGCGAACTCGACCACT
>DASXSL010000014.1:0-2467 GCA_036506035.1 Gemmatimonadaceae bacterium
TTTGCCCCGCGCCGAAGCAAGCGGCGCGGCAACACGCGAGGGCAGATTGATCTCCCAATCTCCGCCCTCGGCGACGAATCTCGCGCCGCTGCCTTCGACGGTGCCGTTCACGAAATTCATCGCCGGATTGCCGATGAACCCGGCCACGAATCTGTTTCTCGGCTTCTCATAGAGATTGATCGGCGTGTCGATCTGCATCACGTGGCCTTTGCTCATCACGACGATGCGATCACCGAGGGTCATCGCTTCGACCTGATCGTGGGTGACGTAGATCATTGTGACTTTCAAGTCCTGATGAAGCCGCGCGATCTCGCGGCGCATGGAGACCCGCATCTGCGCATCCAGATTGGAGAGCGGCTCGTCGAACAGAAACGCCTGCGGCTGTCTGACGATGGCCCGTCCAAGTGCAACTCGCTGCCGCTGGCCACCGGAGAGATTGCGCGGCTTGCGATCTAGATACTCGTCGAGTCCGAGAGTCGCCGCCGCCGCCTTCACTCGCTTGTCGATCTCTCCGGACGGCATGTTCTTGAGCTTGAGCGCGAAGCCAAGGTTCTCGCGCACCGTCATATGCGGGTAAAGCGCGTAATTCTGGAACACCATCGCGATGTCGCGCGCTTTGGGTGGTACATCGTTGACGACGCGATCGCCGATCCTGACGGTGCCGGCGCTGATCGACTCGAGCCCGGCGATCATGCGCAGCGTAGTGCTTTTCCCGCATCCCGATGGTCCGACGAGAACGACGAATTCTCCGTCTTTCACATCGAGATCGACGCGATCGACGGCTACTTGCTGTGCACCTTCAGTATAGATTTTGCGGACGCCCTCGAGTTTCACTCGCGCCATAACAACCTTTGCAAGAGTTGCTGTTGTCGTTTACCGATCAACGGCCCGCCTTTCCCTCCGACGCTTTGATGACAAAAGACTACCGCTTCCCCGATGATTTTCTCTGGGGGACTGCAACTTCCGCTTACCAAATCGAAGGCTCTCCTACGGCTGATGGTGCCGGCCGCAGCATCTGGCACCGCTTCTCCCACACTCCGGGCAACACCTGGCTCGACCAGACGGGCGACGTCGCCTGCGACCACTACCGGCGCTACAAGGACGATGTCGCCATCATGGCGGAGCTCGGCACCAACGCCTACAGGTTCAGCATCGCGTGGGGGCGCATTTATCCTGATGGCACCGGACGCGGCGGTGTCAACCAGAAGGGACTCGATTTTTATTCGCGACTCGTCGACGAGCTCTTGAAGAAGAACATCAAGCCGGCCGTCACCCTCTATCACTGGGATCTCCCCGAAGCGCTCGACGACCGCGGCGGCTGGCTCAATCGCGACATCGCCGGTTGGTTCTGCGATTACGCCGTGACGATGTTCGATACGCTTGGCGATCGCGTCGGGATGTGGACGACGCTCAACGAGCCGTGGGTGGTGACCGACGGTGGATATCTTTCCGGAGTGCTCGCCCCCGGTCACACGAACTTGTTCGAGGCACCGATTGTGACGCACAATCTGCTGCGCGCGCACGGGCTGGCCGTCGAGAGATTCCGTTTCACCAAGGCGGCGAAAAAGGGGAAGATCGGCATCACGGTGAATCTCGAGCCCAAGTATCCGGCGACGCAGTCGCCGGAGGACCTGGACGCGGTGCGCCGCGCCGACGCCTACATGAATCGACAGTACCTCGATCCAGTTTTTCGCGGCAGCTATCCGGAAGAGCTGAAGGAGATCTTCGGCGAGGCGTGGCCGGATTGGTCTGACGACGACATGCGGCAGATCAAGCAACCGATCGATTTTCTGGGAATCAACTACTACACGCGGAAGGTCGAGCGGTACCATCCCGATCTGCTGCCATTGCGGACCAAACACGTTCCGCAGCCGGATGCCATGCAGACCGAGACGCATTGGGAAGTCTTCCCGGAGGCGCTGACGAAAGTTTTGCTCTGGGCGACCGAACGATACGGTAAGCTGCCGACCTACATCACCGAGAACGGCGCAGCGTTCTACGACCCGCCGCACGCCATCGACGCCAAGATCGAAGACCCGCTGCGCACCGAGTACTTTCGGCAGCACCTGCGTGCCGCGCACGACGCCATGCGCGAGGGCGTCGACCTGCGGGGCTACTTCGCCTGGTCTCTGCTCGACAACTACGAGTGGTCGCTCGGCTACTCCAAGCGATTCGGCCTCGTGCACGTCGACTACTCGACCCAAAAGCGCACGATCAAATCGTCGGGTCACTTCTATTCCGAGGTCATCCGGACCAAAGGCGCTGTGCTTTCGCGTTGACACATCGCCAGTATGAAAGCTCTGAGCTGCAAGCTGACTACGCTTAAAGCTCCTCGCTTTAGTTCTGTGGATGTCAGATCGCGCCAAGATGAACGGCCCGCGTTGGTCCGTCACCGTGCGTATCTCACCGTCACGATTGCCGGAATCTTTCTTACCCTGATCTCCTGCCCGCGAACTGGGGCGGGAAC
>DASXSL010000015.1:0-8364 GCA_036506035.1 Gemmatimonadaceae bacterium
GACGCGCCTGCTGTCGGGCGAGAACTTGGCGAACATCAACGTCGAGGCCGGCATTTTCGCGCCGAGCTGGCGCAGCCGGCCGCTGGCGCGATCGAGCACCCAGTAATCGCCGCGGGTGTTCTGCCGCCAGACTTTACGAGAATTGGTGTAGATGAGAACCAGCTTGCCGTCGGGCGAGATTCGAAAGCTCTCGACTGCGAGGGGTTTCGTGGCGCCGGATGGAACGAGGCTCGTCGACGGGAAGAGAATTGTGCGCCGTCCGCTGGCGGCGTCGTAACGAACGATGTCACGGCCGGTCGCCGGTGCTTTCGCCGGCTCGAGAAGCGTATAGGTAGAATCGTCTAGCCAGCGCGGGTTCCCGAACGAGTCGCCATCGAACTCCTCCGATCCAAAGATTCGATCGACGGTCAGGAGGGAGGAGTCCGTCACCGTCTGCTGCGCGCCGATGGCGACTGGCGCGAGTGCGCAGACGATGAACGCTCCAAGCAGGATTGAGCTGGTCGGCCGGCGTATCATCCTGGTTCTCCAAATGGGTTGATGGACAAATACAGTCAGGGCGTGGTACGCGCACCTTCCAGGAGTTGGATCTTTTGCCAGATCCTGACCGAGAGGGCGCTCGCGAGTGCTTCGATCTCGTTCACTTCCCCCAGCACCGCGTCATCCTTGAAGCGTTGAACCAACAGTGCCGACAACTTGCCAGTCAACGAAAGAAGGTCGGTGCAGTAGTCGAGGTAGCGCCCAAGCGAGGATGGACTCATCGCTCCCTTCGGGCTCTCGGTTATTTCTGGCTCGGGTAGCCGCCGCCCCGCGGGATCCTTGGCTAACTGATGCATGTCGATGACATGGGCGAGGCTTCGCAATTCGTGCAGAACTCCGTGCGCCCGCCTGCGCTTCAGGTTGGTCTCCAGCCGAAGGAGGAACAGCACCGCCACACCGACCACCGCCAGACTATTGAGGACGGCGGCGATCGACTGGACGTCCGAGAATTTGTGCGTTCCCGCGGGCAGCTCCACGCGCGGACCGGCGAGGTACAGAACCAGGATCATTCCGGCAATGAGCGCCGCGGCGAAGATGCGGATCGGCCAGTTCCGCGAGTTGAGATAATCCGCGCACTCGGCCACTTCGCCGGCGACGGATATCAGTTCATCGGCGACCCTTCCCAGACCGGAATCCGGAAACTGGCTCTCGATGCGATCCCGCAATGCTGTGAGAGTGGCGACGATCTTCGATTCGTCGAGCTGTCGATAGTGCGAGGTCGTTGTCACCAAACCCGGATCATGGCGCCGGACGAGCGACTCGTTGCTCGGCCAGTCTGAGCGCGGCATAAAGATTGGCGATGCCGCCTGTCGCGGATAACCGCCCGAAGGGAATCGGATCCCCTTTCCCGCCCGGCGCCAGCACGAGTCGGTCCTTGTACTCGATCGCCGAGTCAAGGATGATGCGCCTCACGTCCGCGGCCGAGAGCTCTGGGTAGTATTCCATTAGCACCGCGGCGATGCCGCTCACCATCGGCGCCGCCATGCTCGTGCCCGATTCGCGCCGGAATTGTCCGCCGGACCACGCTGAGTAAATGTCTACGCCGGGCGCGTAGACGTCGACACGGTCGTGCCCGTAATTGGACCAACGAGCCGCCAGGTGATTCTCCGGATCCTTCCAGTAGGAAGCCCCAACCTCGATCCAGTTTTGCGCTGTAACACCGGACAAATAGTACTTGTTCGGAAATCTCGGTACGCTATCGACATTGACGCCGTCATTACCCGCCGCGTGCACGATCAGCACCCCTTTCCTATCGGCGTAGCTGATCGCCGAATCGACCGCGACCTTCTGCGGGGAGTAGGGCTTGCCAAAACTCCCGCTGATTATATTCGCACCATTGTCGACCGCGTAGCGAATCGCGTTCGCTACATCCTTGTCGCGCTCATCGCAGTAGCAGACGGCGCGAATGCTCATGATGCGCACGCCGCGCGCGATTCCCCCAGGAAAAACACCAACAGGCAACCCGGCGATGATGCCGGAGACGTGGGTGCCGTGAGCTGGCCGCGGTCCAGTGACGTCGGAATTGCCGTAATTGCGTTCCCAGATGTCGGCGGGAGGACCACCAGCGCCATGCCGCCAAGGACTGTGCGCGTCATACGGTCTCCTCTCTTCGGAGCGCGAGTCCGCGACCTCGGTCGCTTGGTCTAGTCGACCGCGATTCGTTTCTGCGCCGAGCACACCTGGACGGCGCTCCGACTCTTCCGGGCGAGCTCGGCAGTCGAAAATCAGAAGACCAGCCTTATTGTCAATAGCGGAGATTCCTGTCGCGACATCGATCGTTGCGCTCGGGAGACGAACTCCACCTCTCGATCCACACTATGCGACGTCACGTCGAGCAGGTGATGCGGAAACTCGACGTGCATACGCGGGCCGCGGCGGCAGCAAAGCGCTTAGGCAGCTGACAGTGTCAAACGAAAGAGACGCGTCGTCCGCTTTACGGAAACTTCACGGATGTTGGAACAAGCTGCTGGTTGGTCGTACCATCGCCCAGCTGGCCATGGTCATTGAGTCCCCAGCAATAAACAGCGCCGCTCGTCGTCAGACCGCAGGTGTGCGCACCATCAAGAGTGGTGCTTGCGTCCACGGACACGAATGTCAGGCCCCCCGATACGAGCGTTGGAACCAGCCTGTTTTTAGTCGTGCCGTCACCCAACTGCCCGTACGCATTCCAGCCCCAACAGTACGCGGAGCCGCCGGTGGCGACGCCGCAAGAATAAGCGTCGTTGCCGGTACTGACCGTGGTGAATGTGAGACCTCCGGCGACCGGTATCAGGTTTTGCCGGCTGGTAAGGGTACCGTCACCGAGCTGCCCGACCTCATTGTTGCTCCAGCAGTACACTGTACCGTTCGTGGCCAGCCCACAGGTGTGGGTCCAGCCCGCGCTCACCAACGCGAACTTGATGTTTAGATCAATCGGTATCGGGCGGTTCGTATAGTTGAAGTACCTGTTGCCTCCCCAACAGTACGCGTCGCCCGCTGTGGTAACGCCACACGTGTAATAGAATCCAACGCTGATCTGCTTGAATGTGAGACCACCAGCGACCGGCGTTGGAACGATCCTATCGGTCGTCGTGCCGTCGCCGAGTGAGCCACTTTGGTTGACGCCCCAGCAGTATGCCGCCCCGCTCGCAGTCACACCGCAGGTGTGCAGGACGCCCGCGCTTATCGATGCGAAAGACAATCCACCGACGACGGGGGTCGGCTCGAGCTTATCGGTGGTAGTTCCGTCGCCGAGTTGGCCGTAGAGATTGTAGCCCCAGCAATACGCGTCATGAGTCGCAGTTACGCCGCAGAGGTGTGAACCCGCGCTCAGTGAAGCGAAGGTGATGCCTCCAGCGACCGGTGTCGGAGTGAGCCGTTGCGTCCTCGTGCCATCGAACGCGCTAACGCCCCAGCAATAAGCGTGGCCGGCGGCATCGAGCAAGCACGAATATCCGTAACCCGCGCTGATCATGGCTCCCTTGACAGCGGGATTGGAATTCACAGTGACATCAAACGGCGTCGACCGGTTGCCAGCGCTCGCGGTCCCACTCACGGTCAAGTGATAATCTCCGGGCGTCACTGCAGGGCCGACGCTCAGTGTTAGTGTTACGCTCGTTCCCGTCGACGCCGCCGGCTGGAAGGATGCAGTGATCCCCACCGGCGCGTTCCCCAAACTCAAGGTTACTGCGTCTGTGAAGTTCGCACGGTCGATGCCGACGTTGATCGTGCCGGTCGCTCCCTGAGTGATCGTCAGCGTTGCCGGCGTGAGCGACAATGTGTAATCGACTTGCGGCTCAGTGACGCTGTCCGTCCCGCACGCAAGCGTTACCGCCGCAGCCACGGTGAAAAGCAGGAACTCTCTCATCGAGTGACTCCGCGCCCGCGCTTTACGCGGGCCGGATGCGTCGTAGCGGTGCGATGACCGCTCGTCGAGTCCGCGATTTGCGCCAAGCGATCGAGTGTCACCTCGATGATGGCCGCCAACATGTCACCCTCAGTCGGTGGAACATCGCCAACGACATCCGATGCATTTGCCAGCGACAGGCGTGCGGATACCAGGAATGAATGGACTGCCGCCGAGGCTGGCGACTCGGTATTGAGCGCTGTGACAGCGTCGTCGATCCGCGTGGCCAAATCCGGTTTGCCTAACATACCGGCGACCTCCAGAAGGAACGGGTCCCCGCGGAGTTGCTGAGCGTATTGTCGCAGCGTGTAGTCGGCGGTCGGTCCGGTGCTGCGGTCAAACCCAGAATAAGAAGGAGGCCGTGTTGTATCGAGTACCTCATATGCTCTCCCGTTATCGAGTCGGCGGCATATTCCGCGTCGGAGGCGCGAACCGCGGAGTCCGTTTGACCCGGATTTGTTTTGCGGAAGCGCCGTGATTAGGGACAACCGCCACGGAGCTTTTAAGTCCTTTCGCTCTAGAACCGGCTGTTGGAATTCGGAGTGTCAAGTCGTTGTTCGACGCTCTCAGCTCGCCCAAGCCTCCGTAGTAGATCTGGCTGGGATCAAGCGTCGCGCAGCTGACATTGGACGGAGGAGAGTCGCCTAAAGCGTTGAATGCAATCACTCGGATGCATAAGTCTGATGGAGCGCCATATGGCGGGTACTGGTCCGTGAAAGAGGTGACGTTTGCGCCAGTCTCGGTGTAGTAATACCAATTGTTCGGGTCGTTCGACTCCGAAAACTCAATTCGAAATCCCGCCTCGTTCGTCGAAGCATCGGTCCAAGAGACGTACAGGTACACAACGTCATAGTCGTAGCCGAAACCAATATCAGTATTCGTAGGTGCGGCCGGGACAGTGGTCGGAATTACCACGTAGGCGTCGTTAGAGACATAGGAGTATCCGCCGTCCTTCACTGCCTGGACGTGATAGGTGTAACCCACGTCCGCCTGTACTCCAACGTCGGAGTACGTAACGCTATTTGGCGGTAGCGTGGCTATCTCCGTAAAGCTGCCTCCGTTTTCGGATCGATAAACCTTGTAGCCGTCTTCGACTGCGGAGTTATCCGTCCAATCGAGAGTAATGCTCTGCGCATCCAACGGTGTCGCTGACAGATTTCTCGGTGACGCTGGCACCGTCGTGCAATCAGTGGTGGTCGACGGAATCGAAGCAACGGCGCTGAACGCGTAAACGCGGAAGCACCACTGCTGCTCCGCTAGCAGATAGTAGGAATAGAAATAAGTCGAGGTCGTATTTGCCGGCACCGTGGAATACTCCGTCGGTTGTCCCGCGGAAAAAGCCTCGACACGGAAGCCGTCCTCGTTATCCGAGTTGTCCTTCCACTTGACCAAAATCCTGTACTCTTGTGGTACTGCATCGATCTCGGATGGAGCGACGATGGGTGGCGGCAAAGTCGTAGCACACGCCGCACTCGAAAACGCACCATAGCTGATGGTCTTCCCGGTGTACTTGAACGAGCGCACCTCGTAGCAGTACTGCGACGAGGCCGTTAGACCCACATCGGCGTAACGCGATGTGTTGCCGGAAACGCTGCCAATCTGCGCATACGATCCGGTCGCGCCGGTCGTCGAGCGAAATATCTGATAGCCACTGGCACTTGGACTGGTCTGCCATGCCAGATCGATCTCGCTCCACGAAGCTGCCGATGCCGTGATGGTCGAGACACTCGCAATCAGCGAGACTCCAGGAACGAGATTTCTCTGATCGTTCGGATCGACCGAAGCAGTGGGATCGCACGCCGGTGCGGCAAGCTGCAGTAAGAAGGCAATAAGAATGGCGCGCATAGAGTCGCGTCGGATCAATGCAGACATGCTCCGCTCCGTTGATGTCCATCAGAAGGAACGGACCGGTGCGATTCTTTTGCGCCGAGTTATTGCTACGAGAACTTTGAGGTTCCTCGCTTCACTGCCGGGGAATCGTAGGAACGCTTCGCGTAACGCGCTTACCGCCTATTGGACCCGTCGAAGTCTCACGATTCTTCTGAACAGTTGCGTGACTCTTAATCCCTGCCGGACTTGACTGAATCATGAGGTTCGCGGAGGGTGGAAGGTTGGTCTGCGCGCAGCCAACATTCGACGGCTCGGAATTTCCCAATACATTGAATGCGATGACGCGGAAGCATCCGGGCTCGGGTCCGAAGTCGATCATGAATTGTTGCTGAATAGACGAGACATTAGCCGGAGCCTGAGTGTAATAACCCCAGTAGTTCGTACCGTCCTGCGAATACTCGATTATGAACCCATCTTCATTCGATGAGGCGTCGGTCCACGAAATCGAAACAGTAAGCCAGCCATAAGGAGTTTCGTAATCGTAAGCGAAAAATGCTTGTGGGTTGGACGGTGCTGCGGGGACTCTAGTCGGAATGACTGCGATGGCCTCGTTCGAGGAGCTGGAAAACCCGCCATCGCGCAGCGCCTGTACACGGTAGGTGTAACTGATATCGGGCGTTGCTGCGATGTCTCTGTAAGTGACCGTGTTCGCCGGTACGGCGGCCAGGTCCGTCCATTGACCGGCCTGGTCAGAACGAGAAACCTTATAGGCCTCTTCGAACCTGGAGTTGTCGGTCCAGCTTAGCGTGATGCTTTGTGCATCCAATGTCGCCGCCGACAAATTAGTCGGACTTGCTGGCAGCACGGTGCAATCAAAGTTTGACCCAATGACAGCGAGGGCGTTGAACGCGGATACCGTGAAGCACCACACCTGCTCACTGGGCGGGTAGTTGAAATAAGTGGATGTGGTGTTGGCAGGAACGGTTAACGACTCTGACGAACCCCCGGATTCAGCGGCGATGCGGAAGCCGTCCTCGTTGTCCGAGTTGTCCTTCCACCTAATCAAAACACGATACCCCTCCGGTATCGCGTCGATTTCGGTCGGGGGATTGATGGGCGGCGGGAGCGTCGTCGCGCACGCCGCGCTCGAGAACGAACCGTAGCTGATGTTCTTTCCCGCATTTTTGAATGCGCGGACTTCGTAACAGTATTGCGTCGATCCAGACAGCCCCACGCTGGCATAGGTTCCGACGTTCGCGGTAGTTGAGATTTGCGTGTACGTTCCCGTCGCACCAGTCGTCGAGCGAAAAACCTCATAGCCGGTCACACCCGCACTATTGGTCCATTTCAAATCGATTTCGTTCCATGAAACAGGCGATGCGGTGATCGTTGCCACCGCGACCGTTAGCGAAGCATCAGGAACGAAATTCCTTTGATCGTTGGGATCTTCGGGAGCGGTAGGATCGCATGCCGTTGCGACTAGTTGAGAAAATGTCGCAATACAAGCGACGCGGGTAGCAATGCGTCGAATCGCTGAAGACATGGTCGGCTCCTGTAATCGCCACTAGGAAGAACGGACCGACACGCTGCTTTTGCGTTAGCGGTTAAGTTGCTGAACGAGTGTCGAAGCCACGTCCGCGACGTCGGTCTGGTCATCGCCCAGGATGTAGCGCCAGGCATCGCGCAGCAGTGGCGTCCCGTCGGGGTCAAGGGGCGTCCAGCGGTCCACCGCGGTGGAGAAGTGCGGATTCGGAGTCGCATACCCGCCCCGGGGCTCGAGGTCGGTAAGGAGAATGTGCGTCCCCTCGTACGGTGGCTCGCTGAATTCCACTTGCACCGGCGCACCGAACCTCTCCATGTCCAGTGCAGCGACGTTCGCGAAAATCACGGATGCGACGTGGTCGCGGACGTGGTCCAGCTCGAAATACTTAGCGGCCGGAGTTTCGCCGATAGCGACCCACGGGGCGGACTCGTTAGCGGGCCCCGAGAACATAACTACGCGATCCACGTGGCGGATCTTCCCGATCAGAGCCGCCTGGGCGGCTCCTCCTGAATGACCGCCAATCGCGATCTGCGACCACTTCGGCTCTCCCTGGTGGAGGAATTGCGACCAACCCTCGGCTGGGAATTGCGCGTCGAGGTAGAGGAGCAGCTTCGTCAACCGGTTGTCGATGCTGTTGGCTCCACTCACGTTCACCAATGGGGAGCGATCGATACCGTCGATGATCTCCACGCGCACATTCTCGAAGCAGTCAGGGTCCGGACTGCCTGCGCAGCCCCCTGGGCCAACGTTGTTTTGGTACATGAGAGCGATCACGTGATATCCCAAGCGGGCGGCCTCTTGCGGCACGAGCTGGTGACCGCGCGGGCGGGGAGACTGCGCCGTGAAGCCAGGCAGAAACACGAACAGTTTGCCGTTGGACGGCCGCGACGGATCGAGCCAGACATAGTGGAGGTTGCACTGCGGGTCGGTGCAACTCGGATTGGTTGGGGGAACCCAGTCAATGGCTGGATCGGTTTCCTCCGGCGCGATGGTCCGCGGCACCAGTGGCACCGCTTCGGTCTCGACCGCCATCGTCGGACGTGGGGTGAGCGGACGCAACGGATCTTGG
>DASXSL010000016.1:0-99249 GCA_036506035.1 Gemmatimonadaceae bacterium
GGGTAGCGAGGGCAAGCGCAGATAACCGCTGAATGCATCTAAGTGGGAAGCTGCCCCCAAGATGAATCTTCCCTGGAGCCTTGAGCTCCCTGAAGGGCCGGGAGAGACCATCCCGTCAAGAGGTCGCACGTGGACGCCGGGCAACCGGTTTCGAGCGGAGCGATCCTCATCGCCCGTGAGGCTTGATCTCCTTATATGGTTTGAGTTTCCTCTTTATGACTCGAACCGACTAGCAGAAAACCAAGCGATCTAACGGTTGATTCGCATCACACGATCACACTACTATCCAAAGTCATTTCACAGTGTTTGTTACCAATGTCTGTGTTATGTTGTCCGCGGCCTGTTCCTACTGGGGTGTAGGTCAACTGGCAGACCGCCGGACTGTTAATCCGGAAGTTGCAGGTTCGAATCCTGCCGCCCCAGCTTTCGATTTTTGACAACCGACTTTCGCTGGCGACTGAAGCGTAGGGGCCACACCCGTTCCCATTCCGAACACGGTCGTTAAGCCCTACAGCGCCGATGGTACTCCGTTCGAGAGAACGCGGGAGAGTAGGCCGTCGCCGGCATCTTCTGTAAGCCCGCTCACCTGGCAGTGAGCGGGTTTTTTTTTTTGAACCGACTGCGGATTGCGTTGCTAACGGCATTGCGGATCGCTGACTAACTACGAATTGGGAGACTAACTGTGGATTAGTGACCGTGAGGATTGCGAACTTCGGACTAGTCCCACAGTGCGCATCTGGGGCAGTCATCAAGCCGCAGTAGGTCCCCCAATCCTCAATTAGTCAGCAGTCCGCAATGCGGTTAGCCGCGTAATCCGCAGCAGTTAGTTCGCAGTTCGAAGTATCTTGTGTGATGCCCAAGGCTGGAATCGTAACTGTTGTCGGCAAGCCGAATGTCGGAAAGTCGACTCTTCTCAATCGCATCGTCGGCGAGAAGTTGAGCATCACCACTCCCAAGCCGCAGTCGACGCGCGATCGCGTCGTCGGGATCCGCAGCAGTAACGATTCGCAGATGGTGATCCTCGACACGCCGGGACTGCTGAATCCCAAGTACGCGCTCCAGGAGGCGATGCGGTCGATCGCCTTGCGCGCGCTCGAGGACGCAGACGTAATCGTCTACGTTGCTGACGCAACTGAAGGAATGCCAGCGCCGCTCGCTGATGCCGCTGGTCTCAAGCAGGCGCCGCGAGCCGCGATCATTACCGCAATGAACAAGTCGGATCGCCTCGAGTCCGGCGGAACGAGCACCGTTGGTGGAAAGGATTTCGTCTTCGCGTCGGCGCTAACCGGTGATGGAATTCCGGAGCTGATGGCTCGAATCGAGGATCACCTACCGGAAAGTCCCTTCCTCTATCCCGAAGATGAAATCAGCACTCAGCCGATTCGCTTCTTCGTCGCCGAGCTGGTGCGGGAGACTGCGCTGGAGCAGCTGCATGACGAGGTGCCATACAGCGTAGCGGTGCAGGTCGAGGAATATCGCGAGGATCGCTCGCCTCTCTATATCAGGGCAGTAATTTATGTAGAAAAAGAAAGCCAGAAAGCGATAATTATCGGCAGCAAGGGTTCCCAGATACGGCGGATTGGTGAATCCGCACGCGCCAAGATCGAGGCGTTCGTCGGCACGCAGGTTTATCTCGATCTCTGGGTCAAGGTTCTCGCTAACTGGAGAAAAAATGCCGGCAGTCTGTCGAGACTCGGTTATCAACTCGCAACCGGAAAAACCAAATGAGCTTGTCCGCTCGTCTCCTTGAAATTCTCGTTTGCCCGAAGTGCAAGAGTGAGCTCGAGTACCGCGAGTCCGAGCAGGTGTTGATCTGTAACAAATGCCGGCTCCGGTACGCCGTGCGCGATGACATTCCCATCATGCTGATCGATGAGGCGACTCCTTTTTAGCGGCGCTCTCGTCGCCATCCTCGTTGGTCCTGTAGACGCACAGGCTCCCACCGGCAGCGAAGGGTCGCTGTTTCTGCTGCTTCCCACCGGAGCCCAGGCTGTCGGGATGGGGCAGGCGATGGTTGCCGGCAAGCCGGGCAGCGAAGGCATCTGGTGGAACCCGGCTTCGATCGGCGGGCAACAGCAGAAAGAGCTGGCGATTCACCACTCGAAGACGGTTGCGGGCGTCGGTGATGCCCTGACCTTCGTCTATCCGACCCACACGTTCGGCACGACTGCATTTTCGCTCAACATTCTGAACATCGGTGAGCAGCAGGTAACCGACGAGTTCGGCAATGTCGTCGGGGTGATTCTGCCGCGCGACGTAGTGTTGGCCGGCACCTATGCTTTGAGCCTCACCAAGCGGCTCACCGCCGGATTCAACTACAAACTGATTCAGCTTCGCGTTGACTGCTCGGGACAATGCAGTAGTGTCGGCCCCGAGGTGGAGAGCTCGCGTGCAGTGGATCTAGGTGCTCAGTACGAGACAGAAGTTGGCGCGCCACTTACGTTCGGGGTTGCGGTACGCAACCTCGGAGGGCGGCTCAATTCACATGAAACGAATCAGCGCGATCCGTTGCCGACGCAGGTCGAAGTCGGAGCGCTGTATCGGCTCAAGTTCATCGATCACTACGTGAAGGACACCGAGCTGCGGATAGCAGGCAGCTACATCAACTCCCGCGCCTTCGGCGGCAAGTCGGTCAGACTCGGGACGGACGTGATGTATCAGGGCAAGGTGCATCTACGGGCCGGCTACGTGGGTCACGATCGACGCGGCGACGCCAGCGCATCGCTCGGATTTGGTTTGCAGAGCGGGGGATTCGTCTTCGACATCGCGCGTACATTCGGTGGACTTCCGGACGAGAAAGGACAGACACCCGTCTACGTCTCTCTCCGTTATCTGTTTTGAAATTCCTTTACGGCCTGCTGGTCTTCGTACCGCTCGCGATCGGCGCGCGCTTATTCGGCGCGCCGCCCATCGCGGTATTCGTGCTCAGCGCGCTGGCGATAATTCCGCTGTCGGGAGTTCTAGGGGCGGCGACGGAGGCAGTAGCGGAGCATACCAGCCCCGCCATCGGCGGCGTTCTGAGCGCCACAATGGGAAATCTCGCCGAGCTGATCATAGCGTCGGTGGCGTTGCGTGCCGGACTCATCGATCTCGTGAAAGCTTCGATCACCGGATCCATACTCGGCAATCTTCTGCTGGTGCTCGGCGTTGCGCTTCTCGGCGGCGGCCTCAAGTACAAGGAACAGAAATTCAGCAGGCATCTCGCTGGCTCGAGCAGCACCGTTCTGCTGATCGCCGTCTTTGGCCTGGTGGTGCCGGCGCTCTTCCATGGACTGCACCCGGATCCGGAGCGGGTTGCCACGGTGAGGATGTCCCATTATGTGGCGCCGCTGCTAATCCTGGGGTACGTCTCATGGCTGGCGTTCTCGCTCTGGACCCACTCCTCTGATTTCGCGGCCGACAGGCACGGTCCGGCCGTGACTGTAGCCCCAAAATGGTCGTCAAACAAGGCAGTAGTAATACTCCTTCTCGCGGCAGGCGCTATCGGTGTGGTGGCGGAGGTACTGGTGTCGGCCACCGAGGAGGCGGTGAAGGTTTTGGGTCTCTCCGAGTTCTTCGTCGGATTGATCCTGATTCCGATCATCGGTAATGCTGCCGAAAACAGTTCTGCGATACTAATGGCGATGCGGAATCGGATGGATCTCGCGCTCAACATCGCCATCGGTTCGAGCATACAGGTGGCGCTGTTGATCGCGCCGCTGCTGGTTCTTCTCGGGATGGTGTTTCATCAGCCGATGGATCTCGCATTCACCACAATGGAGGTTGCGAGCATCGCATTGGCTGTTTTAGTAACGTCCTCCGTGATCAGGGACGCGGAAACGAACTGGCTCGAGGGGGCCTTGCTGCTTCTCGCGTATTCTGTGCTCGGAGTTGCGTTCTTCTTTTTCTGACAGAGTAGAATCACCAGCGACCGGAAAGCCAACGATTTGCAGCAGCCCAACGCGATACGTTTTTCGCCCGACGGTGCTTCGCTACCTGCGCATGTGAGCGCGTGGATCGAAGCGCAGGAGGCTTCCGTCGTCACCATTTGCTCCGCTGACGAGCTGATGTCGATCGGCCTTCGTGCGCGCCCGCGATTCGTGGTCTTCGATGCGCGCAAAGACCCCCAGCGTGTCCTGGCCGCGCTACACCGTCTCAAAAAGGACTCGTATACAGCCGTGGTGCCGTCTGCGGTGCTCTGCGGAAAAAAGACCGAGGCACTCTCAGAAGCCTTCGATGCGGGTGCTGATGAAGTAATCCGCGACGGAATGCAGGTGCCGGAAGCGGTCCGCCGCCTGACCGCGATGTTGATCCGTTCCGAGCGGGACCTGGTGGTCCATCCGTCCACCCGTCTGGCTGGAACTTCCGCGATCGAAGCGGAAATCGGACGACGTCTCGCGCTCGGCGACTACTTCGCGGTCTGCTATGCCGACCTGGATCACTTCAAGGAGTTCAACGATCGCTACAGCTACAACGAGGGCGATCGCGTGATCCGTATTCTCGCCAAGCTGCTGCACGATGTCGTGAAGGGAACATGCGGTGAAGACGGATTTATCGGGCACATCGGCGGCGATGATTTTATCTTCATCATACCCTACAACGCGATTCCGTCGGTTTGCGGAGAGATTGTCGCTACTTTTGATCTTCTCGCTCCGTACCAATACTCGGAGCAGGATCGCCGCGCGGGTTACTTCTTCGGCAAGGACCGCAGAGGCCACCTCGATCGGGTGCCGCTGATGACGCTCTCGATCGGTGTTGTGACCAACCTGCGGCGCACGCTGACCTCGGCACGACAGGCGAGCCAGCTAGCGACGGAGATGAAAACGTACGCCAAGAGCCTTCCCGGCTCGGTTTATACTGTTGATAGACGTAGTGACGATCGCGTTACGCCGCAGGAGCCACTGCCGGCGATTCGCGATGTACGCACTATCGGAGAGAATGAATGAACGTCAGCTGCCCCGATTGTCGCTCCATTTTCCGAGTGGATCCTGCCAAGGTTCCACCCTCCGGCGTGCGCGCGCGATGCTCGGTGTGCAGCGGTGTGATCACGATACCCGCTCCGACCGGCCAGACGACTCCATCGGGCGGGGGTGCTCGCACGGCGACTCCAAGCTCCACCCCGGTTGAACGCCCGAGGCCCACACCGCCGGCGCAGGGTGGATGGGATTCGCCTCCTTACGCCTCGGCAAGGCAGACTCCCGCAGCGGCGCCCGCTCAGCGCCCCGCTGCGGCACCGCAACCAACGCGTGCTGGCGAAGTGCCACCAGGAACCCGCCCAGCGCGCGAAGAGCCAATCGACCGTGGACCGGTGACCGCGACGGCAACGCCACCATCGCCAACGGGGAGCCTGCCGGAGTTCACGCCACCGCCGCCGGTTCCGCCATTTACGCCACCGGCTTCCGCTCCCGCTCCGGTGTCTCCGTTTACGCCGCCGACTGCGTCCGGCGCGGTGCCCTCGGCACCGCCCTTCGTTCCGTCAGCTCCTCTCAGCCGTCCAACGGCTACGCGTCCACCCGCGACGCCACCCGGAGCGGCGCCCGCGATCGGAGATGGCGGGACGCGACGTCCGCTCAATCCGTTCCTGTCCAAGGATCCCGACCAGCGCGCGAAGCGACTCGCCCGGGCGTTGGTATCCGACATTATCACCTATCATCCCGCGAAGCACGCGGAAGGACTGCGCGACGGCACGCTCAAGCAGCTCTTTAGAGAGGAGATCAAAAAGAGCTTCGAAGAGTATATTGCGCAGGTGGGACAGCAGCTTGCCGAGGGCACCACTTACTTTCAGGAAGCGCTTAACGAAGTGCTGGCGGGCGGCAAGAAAATCTTCTAAGGGCGGGCGGGGGCCCGGGAAAAATGGCGGAAAGCGAACGCAGTCGCGGTCTCAAACAGAACAGAGAGCGGCTGGCGGAGTTGCGGAGGTATCTTTGACATCGACGGCAAGCGCGCTCGCCTGAGTGTGCTCGATGCCGAAATGGCTGACCCCGGTTTCTGGAATAACCAGGACAAAGCGCAGGCGACACTTCAGGAAGTGAAAACGCTGCGCGGCTGGATAGACCCCCACGACAAGCTGAACGATCGAATCACCAGCGCGCTCGAGCTCGACGAGCTGCTTCAGGACAGCGCGGAGCCGGACATGGAGCGTGAGCTCGACTCCGAGGCCGCGCAGCTGCGCGACGATCTCGATTCCTTCGAGGTGAAATCGCTGTTGCGAGGTCCGGACGATTTCCGCGACGCACAGCTCGAGATCAGTGCCGGGGCCGGTGGCACCGAGGCGCAGGATTGGGCGCAGATGCTGATGAGGATGTACACTCGCTGGGCCGAGCGGCGAGGCTTCGAGGTCAGCATCCTCGACGAGAGCGAGGGAGAAGAGGCGGGCATCAAGGGGGCGGTGCTCGAGATCCGCGGACAGTACGCGTATGGATTCTTGCGACCGGAAACGGGGGTGCACCGTTTGGTCCGCATCTCCCCGTTCGACGCGAACGCGCGCAGGCACACCAGCTTCGCATCGGTATTCGTCTATCCGGTCGTCAACGAGGAGATCAACATCGACATCCGCGAGGAAGATCTGAAAGTCGATGTGTATCGGGCGTCGGGCGCGGGAGGGCAGCACGTCAACAAGACCAGCAGTGCGGTCCGCATTACTCATATACCTACGGGAACCGTCGTTGCCTCACAACAGGAGCGGTCGCAGTTCAAGAACAAGTCGACAGCGATGAAGATGTTGAAGAACAAGCTCTATCAGGCGGAGATCGAGCGGCGCGAAGCGCATAAGGCGGCGCTCGACGCCACGAAATCCGATGTCAGTTTCGGCAGCCAGATCAGAAGCTACGTCTTTCAGCCGTACACGATGGTCAACGATCATCGCACCGAGCTGAAGATTCCAGACGTCCAGAAAGTGATGGACGGCGGGATTGATCCTTTCATCGAGGCATACCTAAAGCAGGGCGGCGGGTCGACGACGGCGGCAGCGTGACCGAAGAACTGAACTTCGTTCTCCAGGCGCGGCGCGAGAAACTCGAGGCTCTGGAGGCGGCGGGTGTAGCGCCGTACGCCTACGCATTCGATCGCCAGCACACTGCTTCCCAGGCCCACACGATGCTCGGCGATGGCCACGAAGGGCCGGCGGTGACTCTCGCCGGCCGCATCGTCGCCTGGCGGTCGCACGGCAAGACAACCTTCGCGCATCTGGCCGATCCGACCGGCAAAATCCAGCTCTACTTCAAGAAGGATCAGCTCGGAGAGAAGGCTTACTCGCTGCTCATGCACTTCGATCTCGGCGACATCATCGGGGTGCATGGGCCCTTGTTCCGCACGAAGACAGGAGAGACAACCGTTCGCGTCGATCGCGTGGAGTTGTTGGCGAAATCGCTGCGACCTCTTCCGTTCGGTAAAGAAGAAGAAGTGAACGGGCAGATAGTCCGCCACTCTGGTTTCGCGGATCCGGAGCAGAGATATCGACAGCGCTACGCCGACCTGGCGGTGCATCCTGAGGTGAGAGCGCTCTTCGTCGCGCGATCGAGGGTAACGAGCGCAATCCGGAAGTTCCTCGACGACCGTGATTACCTCGAAGTCGAAACGCCGATTCTGCAGCCGCTTTACGGCGGCGCAGCGGCGCGACCGTTCACGACGGTTCACAACACGCTCGACATGCCGCTTTATCTAAGGATCGCCGATGAGCTCTATCTCAAGCGGTTGGTAGTCGGCGGACTCGAGCGAGTCTACGAGATTGGTCACGATTTCCGGAACGAGGGGATCGATCGCACGCACAACCCCGAGTTCACGATGCTCGAGTTCTATCAGGCATACGCAGACTATACGGAAATGATGGAGGTCGTCGAACAGCTCCTCGAGAAAGTAGCTGACGCCGTGCGATCGCTGCCCGAGCTCGCCGCCAACGTGCCGGTGTTCGAGCGTCCGTACAGGCGTGTCGAGTGGTTGCCTGCGCTCAACGCTGCGGCTGGCACAGACGTCTCGCTGCTGGACGATGGCAAGCTGCGCGCACTCGCGGCTCGCGTCGGGGTAGAACAACCTGAGTCGATGACGCGGCCCAAGGTTCTTGACGAAATGTTTCAGGCGCTCGTCGAGTCTAAGCTCGTGAAACCAACGTTCGTAGTGGACTACCCAGTGGAGCTATCACCGCTGGCGAAACCCAAACGCGGAAACCCGAAGCTGACCGAGAGATTTGAGCTGTTCGCCAACGGGAAGGAGCTGGCCAACGCTTTCAGCGAGCTTAACGATCCGCTCGATCAGCGGCGTCGCTTCGAAGCTCAGGCGAAGTTGCGGGCGGCAGGGGACGAGGAAGCAGTGGGAGTAGACGAGGATTATCTGCGCGCAATGGAATACGGAATGCCCCCGATGGGTGGTGTAGGAATAGGTGTAGACCGGTTGCTCATGTACCTCACAGGTGCAACGAACATCCGTGATGTAATCCTTTTTCCAACGATGAGGCCGGAGTGAGCAAGCTCGAGTTACAGATTGCCTGGAGGTATCTCCGCAGCCGGCGCGGCTCGAAGCTGCTGTCGCTGATCAGCATCATCGCCATCGGTGGCGTGCTGGTCGGAGTGAGCGCGTTGATCGTGATCATCGGCGTGATGAACGGTCTTCAGCACGACCTCCGCGAAAAAATTCTCGTTGGGAGCCCAGACATTCGAGTTTTGACTTATGGCGAAGATCTCAAGATCACCGACTGGCCGGAGGTGCTGCAGAAGGTTCAGAAGCAACCCGGAGTCGTAAGCGCCGCACCCTTCGTACTTACCGAAGGGCTGATGACCACCAAGCACGCTTACAACGGCGGGGTGTACATCGTTGGTTTGTTGCCGCAGGGCCGCGGGGTTCCTGATGTCACGACGATCCGATCGCATGCGACGTTGGGTGATTTCCGCTTTGTCAGCTCGGACGGTCAGCGGCGAGGGGTCGTGCTGGGGAAGCTGCTGGCGGGACGCTTCAACAAATGGCCTGGCGATACCGTCGAGCTCATGTCAGCAGGTGTGAAGAACATCAATCCCCTCACCGGGACGATTGTACCTCGTGTTGAAAGCTTCGAGGTCACCGGGATCGTTCAGACCGGCATGTACGAGTACGACAATTCCTACGCGTTCATCGCTCTCGACAAAGCTCAAAAGCTGGCTGGTCTCGACGATGGCGTCACCGGGATCGAAGTGAAAACGGCCGATCGCTGGCAGGCTGCGACCGTCGCGTCTCGTTTAGTGGGGGCGCTGGGCTGGCCTTACCGAACAGTCGATTGGCAGGAACAAAACAGCTCTCTGTTTCAAGCACTCAAGCTCGAGAAGCTGGGTATGGGTGTGATTCTGCTCCTCATCGTTCTGGTCGCGGCGTTCAACATCGTCAGCACTCTCACCATGGTTGTCGCCGACAAGACGAAGGAGATCGGTATTCTCAAGGCGATGGGGATGCCCGCCGCCTCGATTCGCCGGATCTTTTTCGCACAGGGGCTGGTGATCGGACTTGTTGGAACGGCGATGGGTCTGGTGCTTGGCTTCGGCGCCGCGCTCGCTCTCGACAAATACCAGTTCATCAAGCTAGACCCACAGGTCTACTTCATCGATCACTTGCCCGTTTCGACCCAGGCTACTGACGTGATGTGGATCATTCTCGCCAGCATTGCCATCGCGGCGATCGCGACGGTGTATCCATCGGTACAGGCTTCACGACTTTATCCGATCGACGCGATCAGGCACGAATGACGATGACTGTCCTCGAGGCTCACGATGTCTACAAGTCGTACATTGGCGGCGACGGTAACGAGCTGCACGTCCTGAATGGCGTCGACCTGTCGGTCCCACGCGGGGAGATGATTGCTGTCGTGGGTGCCAGCGGCGCCGGAAAGAGCACATTGATGCACGTGCTCGGAGCACTGGACAAACCCACGCGCGGGTATGTAGTAATCGGAGGCGAGCCTGTGCACGGTCGAAATGAGACCGAGCTCGGCGAGCTGCGCAATCGTACTGTGGGATTTGTTTTCCAGTTTCATCACCTGTTGCGGGAGTTCTCCGCTCTCGAGAACGTGATGATGCCCCTCCGGATTGCTGGCAAGTCGGAGGACGTCGCACGGAGCAGAGCGGCGGAGCTGCTGGCACGCGTTGGTCTCAGTGCGCGCATGACTCACCGCCCGGCGGAACTATCCGGCGGCGAACAGCAACGGACTGCAGTTGCACGAGCGCTGGCGATGGATCCACAGGTGCTTCTCGCCGACGAACCGTCGGGCAATCTAGACCGATGGAACGCCGAGATGTTGCACGAATTGTTGGGCGAGGTCGTCAATGACCTCGAGATCGGGATGGTCGTCGTTACACATAGCCGCCCACTTGCAGCGCGCGCGAACCAAGTGCTGCTGCTCGAGGGGGGCAAATTGAGTCGTACCGAGGTTGATGAGGTCGTCGTATAAATGGTCTGCGATCTGTGCAAGGATGGCGAAGCTGTAATCCAGCTCACTGAGATAGAAGGGAGCGGGGTGAGGCAGCTGCATCTTTGCGAGAAGTGCGCAGCCGAGCGCGGTGTGGAGACGACGATCACAGCGGCAAAGCCGCAGATCAACAACTTCCTACAGACGATTCACGAGCAAATGGCGGGCGCCAAGGGCGAGCCCGTTCAATGTTCATTCTGCTCCGCCACTCTATCCGACTTTCGTGCGACCGGTCGTCTCGGCTGCGCACACTGCTACGAGACTTTTGAGTCAAGCCTGCGAGACCTTCTCCGTCGAGTGCATGGAAACTCGCGGCACATCGGCCGTCGTTATGTTGCGCCGCTGCCGACGGAGCTGCCGCACGTTTCCACTGCAACAGAACTCCGCGACCGTCTCAAGAGAGCGATCGAGGCGGAGCAGTTCGAGCTCGCGGCTGACATCCGCGACAAGCTGCGGGGAATCGAGTAATGCTCGATCTGTCTCTGCTTCCCGACGGTGGCGCCAGCTGGCTCGATGCATCGGGCGAGCACGCCGATATCGTCATCTCGACGCGAATTCGTCTGGCGAGGAATCTCGAAGGTTATGCCTTCACGCCGCGAGCGCGTGACGGCGAGCGGCTCAGAATCCTGACCCAGGTACGAGAGGCGTTCGGCAGCCTGCAGTCGATCGAGGACGGGGTGCTGGTGCGCGTCGACGAGCTGCCGCCGGAGGACAGGCTCCTCCTTCACGAGCGCCATCTGGTCAGCAAGGAACTGGCGGGGCTCAACGACCAGCCGGTGCGGACGGGCGCGGCCGTCTATTTGTCGCGCGGCGTCGGCATCATGGTCAACGAAGAGGACCACCTGCGTCTCCAGGCCCTGCACTCGGGATTCCATGTCGCCGATGCGTTCGGCGTCATCGAACGGCTCGACTCTGAACTGGGGAACCGGGTTCCCTATGCCTTCCACAATGAGTTCGGCTATCTGACGGCGTGCCCTACCAACGTCGGCACCGGCCTCAGGGCGTCAGTTCTTATCCATCTGCCCGGTCTAGTGCTAACCAAGGAGATCGGAAAGGTCCTTGCCGGTCTGCAGCAGGTTGGCCTCACCTATCGCGGCATGTACGGTGAGGGAAGCGAAGTAGTCGGGAACTTCTTCCAGATCTCCAACCAGACGACTTTAGGACGATCAGAGGGTGAGTTACTTGATTACCTCGTACGCGTCGTTAGACATGTAATCGAGCGCGAAGAAGAAGCGCGCAGAGTGTTGTTGCGCGATGCGGGTTATATTATTGAAGACAAGCTCTGGCGTGCCTATGGCACGCTGCGATATGCACGCAGCTTGAGCTTCGATGAAGCGATGAACTACATGAGCGGCGTGCGACTGGCTGTCGGCTTGAAACTGATAAGCGGTCTCAGTGTATATACCCTCAACAAGCTCCTGATCTTTAGTCAGTTGGCCCACCTCGGACATACCGAGGGAAGGGCGCTGACAGAAAGCGAAGCGAATGTCGCGCGCGCTCGTTACGTGCGGGAGACGCTTGCTGTAGAAGCTGAGTAAGGGGTAGCGGGTAATCACGCGCGCCGCAGTGGTAACACTGTCACGCACGCGAAGGAACTAGCTCCCGCACTGAGGATTGCAGAAATGAACGGGTACAACTTCACAGAGCGAGTACGAAAGGTTCTCGCGATGGCCCGTGAGGAGGCGGCAAGGCTCCATCACGAATACGTCGGCACTGAGCACATACTGCTCGGCCTTATCCGCGAAGGCGAAGGTGTCGCCGCCGCGGTCCTTCAGAATCTCAGCGTAGATCTCGACGAGATCCAGCAGAAGATCGAAGAGACCGTCAAGAAAGGAAAAGCCGCTGCCGCGACTGGTCCCGACCTGCCATATACATCTCGCGCCAAGAAAGTTCTCGAGCTCGCCATGGGCGAAGCCCGCGATCTGAGCCACGGCTACGTGGGCACCGAGCACCTGCTGCTCGGATTGCTGCGCGAGGAGAAGGGAATCGCAGCCCAGGTTCTGACCGATGCCGGCGTCAATCTCGACGCTGCCAAGGCAGAGACGCTCCGCCTGCTCGGCACCGAAATGCCTCAGGGTGGAACTGCTGCCGCAGCCCAGGGCACCCCGGGACAGACTCAGACGCAGACCGGCAAGGGAGAAAAGAAGTCCAAGACTCCCGCGCTCGATCATTTCTGCAGGGATCTCACTCAGCTCGCTGGCGACAACCAGCTCGATCCGACGATCGGGCGTGGAAAGGAAATCGAGCGTGTGATGGAGATCCTCACGCGCCGCAAGAAAAACAATCCGGTCCTCATCGGCGAGCCAGGCGTCGGCAAGACAGCCATCGTCGAGGGACTTGCACAGCTAATCGCCAATGGTGAGTGCCCCGATTCGTTGCGCGACAATCGCGTACTGTCGCTGGACATGGCGGCGGTAATCGCGGGCACCAAGTATCGCGGTCAGTTCGAGGAGCGCCTGAAGGCGGTCATGAACGAGATCGCACAGAACAAGAACATCATTCTGTTCATCGACGAGCTGCACACGCTGGTCGGCGCCGGCGCCGCTGAAGGCGCCATCGACGCCAGCAACATGCTGAAGCCGGCGCTGGCACGCGGCGAGCTGCAGTGCGTGGGCGCGTCGACGCTCAACGAGTACCGCAAGTACATCGAGAAGGATGGCGCACTCGAGCGTCGGTTCCAGACAGTGATCGTTGAGCCGCCTTCGGTCGATCAGACAGTGGAGATCCTCAAGGGTCTGCGCAAGAAATACGAAGAGCACCACAAGGTGACGATCCCGGATTCGACTCTCGAGGCAGCAGCGAAAATGTCGGAGAGGTACATCACCGACAGGTTCCTGCCTGACAAGGCGATCGACGTGATCGACGAAGCGGGCGCGAGAGCGCGTCTGGCTACTCAGTCACCGCCACCGGCCGTTGCCGAGCTGAAGGGTCAGCTTGACGCGGTGAACGTGGACAAGGAGCAGGCAGTTCGCGATCAGAACTTCGAGCGCGCGGCGTCGCTGCGCGATCGTGAGCGCGAGCTGCAGGGCGATATTCGTCGCAAGCAGGAAGAGTGGGAGAAGCACCGCCAGTCGCACCGTCCGGTGCTTGGTGAAGAGGAAGTCTCCTTCATCGTCAGCCGCTGGACCGGAATTCCGGTGATGCGTCTCCAGGAAGCAGAGACCGCCAGACTACTGCGTATGGAGGAGGAGCTGCACGCGTCGGTCGTCGCCCAGGAAGAGGCGATCAAGGCGCTCGCGCGCTCGATCCGCCGCAGCCGCGCCGGCCTCAAGGATCCGAACCGCCCGATTGGTTCGTTCATCTTCTCGGGTCCGACGGGCGTCGGTAAGACGGAAGTAGCGCGCGCGCTGGCGAAGTTCCTGTTCGCTGATCCGCAGGCTCTTATCCGTGTTGACATGAGCGAGTACATGGAGAAGTTCTCGGTGTCGCGCCTGATCGGTGCACCTCCGGGCTACGTTGGCTATGAGGATTCGGGTACGCTGACCAAGGCGGTACGTCGCAAGCCCTACAGCGTCGTGCTGCTCGACGAAATTGAGAAGGCGCATCCTGACGTGTTCAACATCCTGCTGCAGGTGCTCGATGAGGGACACCTCACCGATAATTACGGCCGCGTCATCGATTTCAAGAACACCGTCGTGATCATGACCTCGAACGTCGGCGCGCGCGACATCACAAAAGGTCGCGGACTCGGATTCCATGCGCCTGACCAGAAGACGAACTTCGAGCGCATCGCCGAGAAGGTGAAGGAAGAGATGCAGCACACCTTCAATCCGGAGTTCCTCAACAGACTCGACGACGTCATTGTCTTCCATCCGCTGTCGCAGGAGAACATCGGCGACATCGTGGCGATCCTGCTCAAGGATGTTCAGAAGAGACTGGGTGATGAGGAACTGACGCTGAAGCTCACCGAAGCTGCGTCGTCGTTCCTGGTGAAGCACGGCTACGACGAGAAGTTCGGGGCGCGTCCTCTGAAGAGAGCGATTCAGAAATTCATTGAGGATCCTCTCTCGGAGAAGATCCTGCTCGCCGAGTTTGCCAAGGGTGACGAGATCGAAGTGGATCTTGCCGCCGATGGCGGGAAGCTCGAGTTCCGCGTACTGAGCGGCACACCCAAGGCGTAAACTACTCAGCCACACAAATCAAAAGGCCGCTGGAGAAGCAACTCTCCAGCGGCCTTTTTGTCTAATCAGAAAGCTCGCGTCAGCCAGGACCTCGACCAAACTGAGTAGTGTATATTTGTGTGATGCGGAAATTTGCTCCATATGCACTGGCCCTCATAGCGGCCAGCGCTGCTTCTTTGCGCGCCCAGGAGGGCGCGCCTGGCGCGTGTTCGACACCGGAATCGATCATCGTCACGGGGAACTCGCGTGTAGATAGTGCGGCGATTCGGTCCACCAGCGGGCTAAGGCCTGGCAGCCAGCTCAATGTTCACGACATCCAGACCGCGATCAAGGCGCTCTATGCCACGGGTCAGTTCGATGATGTTCAGGTCGCCTGCCGGATTGCGCCGACGACCAACAAGGCGACAATGGTCATACAGGTCCGCGAGCGTCCGACACTGACAGACTACAAGGTGATTGGGGCGAATCGGGTCTCGCCAAAGGATGTGAAGGAGAAGCTCGCGTTTCCGACGGGAAGTCCGGTCGATCCGGGGAAGATCGCCAAGGCGATCGCCAGCGTCGATTCACTGTACGAGGCGCACGGCTATTATCTCGCGAGCGTAAAGGCCGAATCCACAGTTACCGACGGCAAGCTCTCGATCAACTTCAGGATCGACGAAGGTCGGCGCCTCGCTATCTCGGGAATTCGCATCAACGGGAACACCCAGATATCAGACGCTGACATCGTCGGGGCAATGGACACCAAGCCGGAGGGGTTCCTCTTCACCCGTAATGGAGAGCTCGACGACGCGAAGTACGCTCAGGACCTCAGTGAAAAAATTCCGCAACTCTACGCGAGTCGTGGCTACATCGACTTCAGGATTCTCAAGGATACGCTCGTTGTCGATCGTGTCCGCGGAAAAGGCCTGATCGACATCACGGTGAGCGAAGGCCCGCGCTACCAGGTCGGCAACTTCGAGGTTATCGGCAACCGCCGCTTCTCGACCGATCAGATCAAGGCCTTCTATCCGTTCGGAGATAAGCAGCAAGCGACAGTCGTGCAGAAGGCAACCAACGTCATTCGTCGCAGCTATGTAAATCCGCGCAATACGTTCGACGAAGCGAAGTGGGACGACGCTCAGCAGAAGTTGATGGAAGCATACAACGATGAGGGCTATATCTACGCCAACATTCGTCCCGTCATTGAGAGAGTTCCCAGCACGGGACCCGTCCGGACGGTGAACCTGCGTTGGGAGATCGATGAGAGATCGCCCGCCATCGTCAACAGAATCGAGATCGCCGGCAACGACTACACCCACGAGGCATGCATACGCGAGCAGATCGTCCTGGCGCCCGGACAGGTCTTCAACCGCAACTATTTGATCAGAAGCTATCAGAACATCGGCAATCTCAATTTCTTCGAGCAGCCGATGCCGGCACCAGAGACACGGCCGAGTGGCGATCAGGGCGACGTGGACATCGTCTTCAACGTCAAGGAGAAGCGCACCGGCAACATCAACTTCGGTGCGTCGATGGGACAGGGTACTGGGCTCGGCGGGTTCGTCGGGCTCGACCAGCCGAATCTCCTCGGCCGCTGCAAGAGGGCGCAGCTGCAATGGCAGTTTGGACGGTTCATCAACGATTTCAGCGCGACCTATAGCGATCCCAACATTCGCCAGTCCCGCATCTCGGGGAGCTTCACAGCCTACCACAGTCGGGCCCGGTTCCAGCTGTCAGACCTGGGTACCGCGATCAGAACGGGTGGCCAGATCCAGCTCGGGTTCCCGGTACCCCAGTCGATCTACACCCGCCTCTTCGTTTCGTACGGCGGCGAGAAGGTGAAGTACAACAGCGAAGGACTGCTTGGTACTGTCGCCGATGCTTGCAAGAGCTGCTTCCGTTCGACGCTTGGATTCACGGCCCAGCACGATACCCGAACCGGACTGCCGTTCCCGGCGGATGGGGGTCTGCAGTCGTTCAATGCCCAATTCAATGGAGGACCGCTTGGTGGTACGGCGGCGTTCCAGCGCTACACGACCGAGTTACGCTCCTACACCCCGATCGGACGCATTGGCGGCAGCCTCCTGGGCGGCGAGCCGATGATGTTCGTGGTCGGACTCTCGACGCGCGCGGGCGCTGTGTTTGGGAACACCGGTCCGTTCTTCTACTCCCAGGCCTTCTCGGTCGGCGGCACACAGTACGGTGAGCCCCTGCGCGGCTACGACGAGTTCTCGATCACGCCAAGCGGTTTCAACCCCAGGGCCGACCAGACTCAGGCCAGCAGAGCCTCGTTCGGCAACGCGTTCTTCGTCGGCACAGGGGAGCTCGGCCTCCGGGTCAATCAGTCGCTTTACCTCAACACCTTCTTCGAGGGTGGCAACGTCTGGAATAAGCCGCGCGAGTTCGACCCGACCCGCCTCTTCAGAAGCGCCGGTTTCGGCGTCAGTACTTTGAGCCCCCTTGGACCCTTAGGCGTAGACATCGGGTATGGGTTCGACAAGATTGATACGCAGGGGCGCCCGGCACCGGGCTGGAAGCTCCACTTCAAACTCGGACAATTCTTCTAACACCGGAGTCATAAATGCGAGTGCTTCTCCGTGCGAGCTCCGTCGCACTGGCCACGTCGCTGATACTGGTCGGGAATGCGGGGGCGCAGGGATCATCGGCTGCGCCCGCTACGCCGACCAAGATCGGCTACATCAACTCGGCCGTAATTCTTCAGCAGGCGCCGGGGCGCGCCGAAGCCGAGGCACAGTTCGACAGGGAAGTTGGAGTTTATCGTCAGCAGATCCAGCGAATGGACGATTCGCTGAAGACGCTAATGGCCGCCTTCGATCGTGAGGCGCCGAAGCTGGATAGCGTGACGCGTGAAGCCCGCCGGACGTCGATTGGCCAGCGCGAAGTGGAATATCAGACCCGCGCCCGCGGTCTCGACTCGACGATGCAGGCGCGACAGGCGCAGCTCGTCAAGCCGATCATGGAGCGCGTCCAGAACGTGATCGAGGCTATTCGTGCTGAAGACGGCTACGCGGTCATCCTCGACGTCGGTGCGCAAGTGAGCGTCGTTGTGGCAGCCGACAAGAAGCTGGATCTGACCGATCGTGTTCTGGCCAGGTTGAAGTCGCAGTCCCCCGTCAGCACGACGGTTCCCCAGCCAGCGGGAGTGACGCGGCCGAAGAAGTGACTCACATCGCGATGGCCGAAAGTTCAACCAGCGGTGATGGTGCTAGCACCATCACCGCTGACGCTATTGCGGCCATCGTTTCCGGTGAGCTCATTGGCGACGGTCGTGCGGCGGTAAGTGGTGTCGCGCCGCTCGACAGAGCAGAGGCGAGCGACCTCAGCATCCTCTCCAGTGGCAAGTACACGCCGATGATGGCGACGACGAAGGCCGGCGTTGTACTCGTCGACCCCGAGTTCCGCGATGCGCCTGGCGCGCCCGGCGCGCGCATCGTTGTGGAGAAGCCGCTCGAGAAATTGCTGGCACTTCTCCCCAGACTCTATCCACCGGAGCTTCCGGCGTCCGGCGTTGCCGCGTCGGCGCGGATCGGAGCGGGAGTGAAGCTTGGAAAGCGAATCGCGATCGGGGAATACGCAATCATCGGAGCGGATACAACGCTTGGCGACGACGTTGTGATCGGTTCGCACTCGGTCGTCGGCGAACGAGTAACGATCGGAAGCGGATCGCGGCTTTGGCCATCAGTCACCATTTATTCTGGTGCTACACTGGGGGCCCGGGTGCTGGTGCACTCGGGAGCGCGGATCGGATGTGATGGATTCGGCTACGTGTTTCGCGACGGCGCGCACCAGAAAATTCCGCATGTCGGCCGCTGTCTCATCGGCGATGACGTCGAGATCGGCGCCAACACCACGATCGATCGCGGCAGCATCGACGACACCGTGGTTGGCAACGGAACAAAGATCGACAACCTCGTCCACATCGCTCACAACGTCCGCATCGGAGAGAAGTGCCTGTTGATGGCGCAGGTCGGTATCGCCGGCTCAGTCACCATTGGTGAGGGCGCAATCCTGGCGGGTCAGGCCGGCATCAGCGGTCACCTTTCGATCGGTGCTGGTGCGCGTCTCGCCGCGCAGGCCGGCGTATTCGGCGACATCCCGGCCGGTGAGACGTGGTCAGGTTATCCGGCGCGTCCACATCGCGACTCACTTCGCGCATCGGCTGCATTGTTTAAATTGGCCGGGATGATGCGCCGTCTGGAGAAGTTGCTCGAAGACCCGAAATCCAAGTGAGCCGAAAGACTCTCGCCCGGCCAGCGATGCTGGAGGGCATCGGCTTGCATCTGGGAGTGCCATGCCGGATTACGTTTCAACCGGCGCCGCAGAAGCAGGGGATTGTCTTTCGCCGTATCGATTGTCCGGGCGCCCCGCGGATTCGCGCGCATGTGAGCGAGGTCAGTGGCAGCGAGCGCCGGACGCAGTTGGGCAAAGGTGACTACGCCGTGCACACCGTGGAACACGTGCTCGCCGCTGTCACGGGGATAGGACTCGATGATGTGACGATCGAGATGGATGGGCCGGAGCCGCCGATCCTCGATGGAAGTGCGGCTCCGTTCTTCACAGCGTTGTGCGAGGCGGGGCTTGCGGCGCTGGATGGAGAGCCGGAGTTTTTGGATCTGACGGAGCCGGTGCGGATCATTGACGGCGCGTCTGTCTATGAAGCTTACCCTTCGCAGGGGCTCGAGCTCGACGTCACGATCGAATTCCCGCATCCGCTCATCGGAAAACAGTCTCGCAAATTCACAGTCACCCAAGAATCGTTTGCGAAAGAGCTGTCGCGAGCCCGCACGTTCGGCTTCGTGCACGAGGTCGACTCGCTGCGCTCCAAGGGACTGATCAAGGGTGCGTCGCTCGACAACACGGTCGTTCTCGACGACAACGACATCTTGAGCGGCGACCTGCGCTGGGGCGACGAGTTCGTGCGTCACAAGGCGATGGACTGCATCGGAGATCTGGCGCTCGCGGGCGCGAAAGTCCGGGCTAGAATTGTCGCAGTAAAGCCGAGTCACCGTGGAACGGTGACGCTGGTGCGGGAGATGGTGAAAGCCGGCCGAAAGGAGAACGGGATGTATACGATCGAAGACATCATGAAGGTTCTGCCCCACCGCTATCCGTTTCTGCTGGTGGACCGGATTCTCGAGATCGAGGAGAAGAAGCGGATCGTGGGGGTGAAGAACGTCACCATCAACGAACCCTTCTTCCAGGGACATTTTCCCGGCCATCCGATCATGCCGGGAGTTCTCATCATCGAAGCGATGGCTCAGGTGGGCGGCATGCTGCTGATGGGATCGATCGAAGATCCTGAGAGCAAAGTCGTCTACTTCATGTCGCTGGACAACGTGAAGTTCCGACGGCCGGTGAAACCGGGCGATCAGATTCGATTCGAGCTCGAGATGACACAGTTGCGCGGCACGGTCGCCAAGATGCGGGGCGTCGGTAAAGTCGACGGCGAAGTCGTGGCCGAAGCAGACATGGCGGCGATGGTGCGAGACCGATGACGCCGCGGATCCACCCCACTGCCATCATCTCGTCGAACGCCGAGGTTGCCCCCGATGTGGAGGTCGGTGCGTTTGCGATCATCGGCGAAAATTGCGTGGTTCCCAGCGGATGCGTCATCGCTCCGCGGGCGACGCTGGAGCGAAACGTCACACTCGGCCAGAACGTTCAGGTCGGGATGGGAACTATACTCGGCGGTCCACCGCAGGATCTCAAGTTCGCCGGCGAGGAAACGACGGTCGAGATCGGCGAAGGCACCGTCATTCGCGAATACACCACGATAAATCGCGGCACTTCGCAGTCGTTCAAGACGACGGTCGGCCGCAATTGCCTGCTGATGTCGTACGTGCATCTCGCGCATGATTGCCATATCGGCAATAATGTCATCCTGTCTAACGTCGCTCAGCTTGCCGGTCACGTCACAGTGGACGACAAGGCGATCGTGTCTGGATTGTGCGCGGTGCATCAATTCGTGCGCATCGGCAGGCACAGCTTCATCGGCGGTTGTTCGCGGGTGTCGAAGGACATTCCTCCGTTCCTCAAGGCGGTCGGAAATCCTGTCAGGCTGTACGGGCTGAATTCAGTCGGCCTGCAGCGCAGCGGCATCGACGAAGCGACGATCCGCGAGCTGAAGCGCGCGTATCGGCTGCTCTTTCGCTCTGACCTGAACGTGACGCAAGCAATCGAGCGAGTTCATAACGAGATCGAAGTCCTGCCGGAAGTGCAGGAGCTGATTCGCTTCGTCGAGGAAAGCGAGCGCGGAGTGGTGATTTGACGAAGACTCCGCGCGTGGGTGTAGTTGGCGCGGGCAGCCTCGGTTTTCACCATATAAGAATTCTGCGCGACCTTCGAGGGATTCAGTTCAGCGGATTTGTCGAGGTGAGACCGGAGCGCAGCCGGGAAGTCGAGAAGGAGCTCCGCGTGCGCAGCCACCCGGACCTGGAGTCGCTGCTGGATGAATCCGACGCGGTAGTCATAGTAGTTCCGACGTCCGCGCACTTCTCTGTGGCGAGTGCCGCGATCGACAGCGGCAAGCACGTCTTCATCGAAAAACCGATCACGACGACGCTCGAGGAAGCGGACGCACTGCTTGCCCTCGCCGAGAAAAAAGGCGTGATGGTGCAGATTGGACACATCGAGCGATTCAACCGCGCCGTCCGCGCGGCGCTTCCTCATGTCAACCATCCACGATTCATAGATAGTGAGCGTCTGGCGCCGTTCAGTCCGCGCGGGTCCGATGTAGCCGTGGTCCTCGATCTGATGATCCACGACATCGACTTGCTGCTCACGCTCGTCGGCTCCGAGGCGCGCGACATAGCCGCCGTTGGAGTCCCGGTTCTCACTCCGATGCTGGACATCGCCAACGCGCGCGTGACGTTCAAATCCGGTGCAGTTGCCAATATCACTTCGAGCCGAATCTCGAGGGAGAGAAAGCGAAAGATCCGGATATTTCAGCAGCGTGAGTACCTCTCGCTCGATCTCGCCGCCGGCACGGGCGAATTCTATCGGCTAAAGCACGACTTCGATCCGGCCACGATCCGATCGGGGCCGACCGACATCGCTGCCTTCGTCGATCGAGTGAAACTGCACGCGCCGGACGGAGAACCGCTCAAGCTGGAGCTGGAGAGCTTCGTTTCGGCTCTCAAGGGCGAGGCACCCGTCGTCGTCACCGGCGAAGAAGGAAGATTGGCCCTTGGTGTCGCGCTCCGAATCGTGAAGGAGATCGAGCTGACTCTTCCTTCGCTGGTTGGACACGCGCACCATCATGCGTAAGGTACTGTTCGTTGCCGGCGAAGCCTCGGGCGATCTTCACGCCGCCGGCGTCGCCGGGGCTCTGAGAAGGATCCGCCCGGATCTCGAGCTGATAGCAGTCGGCGGACCCCGGCTGGCGGAACAGGGTGTCGAGGTTATTCACCGCGATCACCAGCTCGGCGTAATGGGGTTTCTGGAAGTGTTGAAGCACGTACCTCGACACTTCCAGCTATTGCGGCAAATCCGACAGATGCTCGCGCGCGGCGAGATCGCGCTCGTCATTCTTATCGACTATCCCGGCTTCAACATGAAGGTTGCGGCTGCGGCGAAAGCGGCTGCTGTGCCGGTGCTTTATTACGTGACGCCGCAGGTCTGGGCGTGGGGCGCCGGACGAATTCCGAAACTGGCTGAGCTCGTGTCAAAAGCAGCGGTCATATTGCCATTTGAAGAACCGCTGCTGCGTGGTTACGGAATCGATGCGACGTTTGTCGGCCATCCTCTGCTGGACCGAACCCGCAACATGCCAACGCGCGAGGAAGCACGTGAGGCGCTCGGTGTGTCGCAGAACGCTCCGGCGCTGGCACTTTTCCCTGGCAGCAGGCAGCAGGAAATCGACCGTCACATCGATGCGTTTGTAGCTACCGCCAAAGAGCTGCAGAAGAGGATCCCAGGTTTGGATGTAATCGTCAGCGTCGCACCGACGGTCGCACTGGATTCCGAACGCTGTCCGTTCCGCCTGGTTCATTCCGCGTCGTTGAGCGTTCTGCGGGCCGCTGATGCCAGTCTTTGCAAGAGCGGCACGACGACGCTTGAGGCGGCAATTGCCGATTGTCCCCTCGTCGTTGCCTATCGCACCGGACGCATTTCGTTCGCGCTGGCAAAGCGCCTGGTAAAAGTCTCGAACATCGGACTTGTCAATGTCGTGGCCGGGAGGCAGGTCGCTCGGGAGTTCATTCAGGACGAAATCATTCCGGAGCGTGTCGCCGACGAGCTGGAGCAGCTTCTGGACAAGACAAGCCCGCGGCGACGCGAAGTACTTGGCGGATTGGCGGAGGTAAGGACGAGGCTTGGTTCGCCGGGAGCTGCGGAGCGCGTCGCCAAGATGGCAAGCGAGCTCGCAGGCGATCAGTGAAGGAGGAAGGCGAGACTTTCCCCTGGCAGTCGCGAGCGGCCTTGCTACTTGGCAGGGGAGTTCTGCAGCTCCTCGGTCGCACCTGGCGATTTCGTCTGGTCAACGCCGAGGCGGTCGGGAGGCTACGCGCGGCAAAGACTGGTTTTATTTTTTCGCTCTGGCACGGACACCTGCTGCCGCTGCTTTGGTTTCACCGGGATCAGGGCGTCATCGTGCTGATCAGCGAGCATAGAGATGGTGAAGTCGTAGCACGCGCCGCGGCCTCGCTGGGGTTCGGCCTGATTCGCGGCTCGACAACCAGGGGAGCCGATCGCGCGCTAATCTCCATAGGAAGAGAGCTCCAGGCAGGACAAGAGGTCGCAATTACTCCAGACGGACCCCGCGGTCCACGCCACAAATTCGCTCCGGGTACCCTGGTCGCAGCACAGCGAGCCGGCTCGTATATCGTTCCGACCGTGGTTGTCGCAGACCGAGCCTGGCACCTCAATAGCTGGGATCGCTTCATGATTCCGAAACCGTTCGCGCGTGTAACGATCGCTTACGGAACGCCGACGAAAGTGATGGCGCAGACGCCGAGGGCAGCGGCTGAAGAAGGGCATCGATTCGAAGAGCTGATGGCTGAGACGATCCGGATGGCGGGTGGCTGATCGACGGCGAGCAGTCGAAGAGATCTGGGCGGGACGTAGCAGGCGCGCCCGAGTGCTCCGCACACTGCTTACGCCCGCCGAGCTGCTATACCGCGGTGCAGTGTCGGTGCGCGGGAAGTTTTACGACTGGGGGATTGTCCCCACTGAGGATTTTTCGGTGCCGATCCTGAGTGTCGGAAATCTCACTGTCGGGGGGACAGGCAAGACACCGGTCGCGGCGTGGTTCGCTAGACAGTTTCGCGAGCGTGGTGTCACTCCGGCTGTCGTCCTGCGTGGATATGGTGGCGACGAGACGATAGTCCACCAGCGCCTGAACGAGGGAATTCCTATCATAGCCGCCGCGGACCGTCGACGCGGCATTCGTGAAGCGATCGCGAATGGCGTGGGCGTGGTAGTTCTCGATGACGCATTTCAGCATCGACGCACGAAGAGAGATGCTGATGTCGTGCTGATCAACGCCGATGCGTGGAGTCGCAGGCCTCGCCTGCTACCTGCGGGGCCATGGCGGGAGCCACTGGGCGCCGCGCGCAGGGCGACGCTCGTCATCGTGACACGCAAGATCGCGGACAGGGCGGCAGTCGAGGATGTAACGCGGGCAGTTGCCAACGCTGCTCCACGGGTGCCGATCGTCGTCGCCCACCTAGCGCCGGCAAACTTGACAAGCACCGCCACCGGCCAGACTCTGCCCCTTCACGCAATCCGGGGAGCGGATCTTACCGCGATCGCCGCGATCGCCGCGCCGGACGCTTTTTTCAAGCAGCTCACCGAGCTCGGCGCCATAGTTCGAGCGTTCAGCTATCCGGATCACCACGCATTCACGGCGGTGGAGGCCCGCTTCCTTGCCACGCAGGCAAGTAATTCTGATTTCGTCGTTTGCACGCTCAAGGATGCAGTGAAACTGGAGCCGCTGTGGCCTGCCGAAGCAGGGTCATTATGGTATGTTTCACAGCGGTTGCGAATCGAGGACGGTAAGGAGCACGTGGACCGCTTGATTGAGGATCTGTTGTCGTCAACTCCGGTAAATCAGACTCCAAAACAAGACTGAACGCTACTCATGGCCACCGACTATCGAATACCTGCCAACAAGCTCGTCCGTCCCGATAAAGACCGCTTCCTCGACGAGGAGAATCCATTTGAGGCGATGATGTCGCGGTTCGACAAGGCCGCAGAGCTGCTCGATCTAGAGCCCGGCATGTACAAGGTGCTGCGACAGGCAGAAAAGCAGGTAATCGTCTCGATACCGGTGATGATGGACAATGGCCAGGTCGATGTGTTCGAGGGGTACCGGGTTCTCTACAACACGTCGCGCGGGCCCGCCAAAGGCGGCATTCGCTTCGACATGAATGTCACGCTGGAGGAAGTCAAAGCGCTGGCAGCGTGGATGACCTGGAAATGCGCGGTGGTCAACATCCCGTTTGGCGGCGCGAAGGGTGGTGTCAGGTGCGATCCACTTTCAATGAGCGCCAGCGAGCTGGAGAAGCTCACCCGTCGCTACACATCGGGCATCATCAACATGCTCGGACCGGATTCCGATGTACCTGCTCCGGACGTCAACACCAACGAGCGGGTGATGGCGTGGGTGATGGATACCTACTCGATGCACGTCGGCCACACCACGACTGCCGTCGTCACCGGCAAGCCCGTCGAGCTCGGTGGATCCCTCGGTCGTCGTGAGGCGACCGGGCGTGGATGCATGATCGTGACGAAGGAAGCATTGCGGCATCTCGGGATGCCGGTGAAAGGGACAACGGTATCGATTCAGGGATTCGGCAACGTCGGATCGGTGGCCGCGCAGCTGCTCGCGCGCGAAGGCTGCAAGATCGTGGCAATCGGCGACCGATCCGTCTCCCTCTATAATGAGAAGGGCATCGACATCGACGACGCTATTGCATACGTCAAGAGGAATCGTTCGCTCGATGGCTACGCCAAGGCTGAAGTGATTTCCGGAGCGGATCTACTGACGCTGGATGTCGACGTGCTGTTGCCGGCTGCGCTCGAGAACGTGATCACGACGCGAAACGCCGGCGACATCAAAGCGCGCATCATCTGTGAAGGTGCGAATGGTCCCACAACTGCCGCCGCCGATTCCATTCTGGATGAAAACGGCGTTTTTGTTATCCCGGACATTCTTGCCAACGCCGGCGGGGTAACGGTTTCGTACTTTGAGTGGGTTCAGGATCGTGGCGGTTATTTCTGGCCGGAGGATCTGGTCAACGAGCGCCTGGAGACCATCATGCGGCGAAGCTTCCACGATGTTCTCGACCTGTCTCGGGAGCGCCGGGTGAACATGCGCACTGCGTCGTACATGCTATCGATCAGTCGAGTCGCCAGCGTCCACAAACTCCGCGGCATTTACGCGTAGATGCGACTGGTCGTCGCTGTGGTGGGCAAGGCCCGCAACCCCGCACTGGGAGAGGCGATCCGGGACTACGAGACACGAGCGGCGCGGTATTGGCCGCTCGATGTGCATGAAGTGCGCGAAGAAAAGGCCGCCGGAATACCGCTCGATCGGGTGAAGGAGCGTGAGGGAATGCGGCTGTCGGAGCGAATTCCACCGCGCGCGCAAACGGTGGCGTGCGAGCGCGGTGGCAAGGCGCTGAGCTCGGAGCAGTTCGCTGAGTTCCTGAGAAAAGCCCGAGACGAAAATCGCGATCTCGCGTTCCTGATCGGTGGAGCGTTTGGTCTCGCGCCAGACGTTGCGGCCTCGTCAACCCTGAAGCTATCGCTCGCGCCTTGGACCTTACCGCACGAAATCGCCCGATTGGTGCTGGTGGAGCAGATCTACCGCGCCGGTACCATCCTACGCGGTGAGCCATACCACAAATGAGCGTCGCCGCCGAGCACCCGATTCTGATGCAGGCAGCCGGCTCGCACGAGGCCGACTGGTTCGAGGAATGGTTCGGCGAAGACTACCTGCACATCTATCAGCACCGCGATGAGACAGAGGCCGAGCGCGCGATCGAGCTGATCGCGACGAACCTCGTCGGTCGCCAGATCGATGCAGTGCTGGATCTGGCGTGCGGAACGGGCCGGCACACCAGGGTCCTGCGCGAACGATGGTGGACCGTTGGGCTGGACTTGTCGATGGCACTGCTCAAGATCGCCAGGAAGGAATCGCCGGACGCACCATATGTGCGGGCAGACATGCGGGAGCTTCCTTTCGCCGACGAAAGTTTCGACCTGGTAGTGAATCTCTTCACCAGCTTCGGATATTTCGACGACGATAGCGAGCAGATCCGCGTTCTTTCATGTGTCTGCTCCTCGATGAAACCCGGTGGTACTCTGGTTATCGACTTCCTGAACGCGAGCCAGGTGCGGCGGGAGCTGGTTCCTTACGATGAGCGCGTCGAAAACGGCATCACGATCGAGCAGCGTCGCGCCATCAGCCCCGATGACAGGTTCGTTCAGAAGACCATCAGACTGAGGGAACGCGGCAGGGAGTACGTCGAGCGCGTGCGATTGCTCTCACCGCGCGATCTGCAGACCATGCTCGTGGCGTCGGGATTCAAGGTCGTGAAGCTTTTCGGCGATTATGGCGGAGCAGATTGGTCGGACGATTCTCCGCGCACAATTCTCTTCGCGAACCGACAGTGAACCCGCGTGTAGTCAGCCAGCAGCTCACCGGAAATCCGCTCGCCGCCGCGGTCATCGCTGGAACGGCCCCGCCGAACTGGTACGAACGGCTTCCAACCGGCCCTGAGGGATGGCGCGATCGCCTGGAATCGATCCGATCGGGGTCCGGAGACTGGTTGACCAGGTTGGCGCCGGCGTTTGAGGCAACTGGCAGGGCGAGGAACAGACTCGAAGCAGCAGCAGGCGGACGTGGCGTCGTCGTTACCACGGGTCAGCAGCCTGGGCTATTTGGCGGTCCGGTATACACGCTCTCGAAAGCACTCAGCGCGTTGGCGCTCGCCGACTCGCTCGAGCGAAGCACAGGGATTCCAGTTGCTCCAGTTTTCTGGGCAGCCACCGACGACACCGACTTCAAGGAAGCGAGCAGCACGGTCGTCGCCAACATCGGCGGTGCGCAGCTGGTGCGCATCGATCACACCGAGGCGCTGGGACGCACGATGGCGTCGATGCCGCTGGGCGATGTTTCCGCGCAGCTGGAAGTGTTGACGCGTGCGGCTGGTTCGACGATTGATCCACGGCCGATCGAGCTTTTGGAGCGATTTTACACACCGCCGCAAACCGTCGGCTCTGCGTACGTTGCATTCCTGCGAGGCTTGTTGGAGCCACTGGGAATTGCTGTGATCGACGCCTCGCATCCTGCAACCCGCGCGGCGGCACGACCAGTGTTGAGTGAGGCGCTGAAAAAAGCGGCGGCTATCGCTGCGGCAGTGGCGGAGCGAAACCAGGAGATAGAGCAAGCAGGCTTCGCGATGCAGGTGCAGGATGTTCCGGGCCTGTCGCTCGTTTTCAGCTCGGTGTCTGGCGGCCGCAAGCGGGTTCCGATCAAGGCCGCAGCAAAGCAGAACCTCTCGGACGACATGGGTCCGAACGTATTGCTGCGCCCAGTGATCGAGCGGGCTATCCTGCCGACTGCTGCTTACATCGGTGGACCCGCGGAGATCGCCTACTTCGCGCAGATTTCGCCGATCGCTGATACTCTCGGTGTGGCGCGTCCAGCGATTGTCCCGAGGTGGTCCTGCATGATCATCGAGCCGCATGTGGAAAGAATCCTCGAGAAGCTCTATCTGGTTCCCGAGGACTTGCGGGATCCCCACGAGGTGGAGATACGGATCGCGCGCTCGCAGTTGCCGAAACGGATTCTCGACGAATTGGAAGCGACTCGCGCGCTTCTCGACGAGCGGCTGGAAGCGTTGACAGCGGCGGTGGAAGAGGGAAAAACGCCAGTCACTTCGGCCGTGACGGCCGGACTGAAGGCAAATCTGATGCGGCGGCTCGACCGCTTTGAGCGACGACTCATCGCCGGTGCAAAAAAGCAACACGCCGAGGTCATGATCGAAATCGGGACTGCGCGCGGTGCCCTTTACCCATTCGGAAAGCACCAGGAGCGAAGCCTCAATTTCGTGCCGTTGCTGGCGCGCTACGGGCCCGCACTTCGCGATGACATGCTGGAGGAAGCGGAGCGACATGTCGGCAGGCTGGTAGGGAACAGCGCGATGTCGGACACGCCGCGGGAAGCGGTTTCGGCGCGAGGTCGGTCGTGACAGAGAGCGACGACGTCGCTGAAGAGGAACGGTCGCTCGACAAATTTCTCCCGCCCGAGGCCGACGAAGTAACCGAAGCCGCTCCGCCCATCGAGCGGCGCGAGACCCCACGCGGTCCCAGTAAGCCGCTGGATCGATTGCAGGGCGCGGCATTCCTCGTCGCCTCCGGAATCCTGCTGAGCAGACTCTCCGGCCTGATTCGCCAGACCATGATGGCGCGGTATCTCGGAGCCGGTTTCGCCGCCGACGCGTTCAATGCCGCTTTCCGCATTCCGAACCTGCTGCAGAATCTCTTTGGCGAAGGCGTCCTGTCTGCGTCCTTCATTCCCGAATACGCCGGATTGCTTGGCAGAGGCGACGAGGAAGAAGCGACTCGACTCGCCGGCGCAGTGGCGGGGATGTTGGCGCTGATCGCATCACTCATAGTCCTCGCCGGTGTAGTCACCGCGCCGTGGCTCGTCGCGATAATCGCCAACGGTTTTACTGGAGAAAAGCGCGAGCTGACGGTCAGACTGACCAGGATTCTTTTCCCCGGCGCCGGTTTGCTAGTGTTCTCCGCCTGGTGTCTGGGAATCCTCAATAGCCACCGCCGGTTCTTCATGTCCTACACGGCGCCAGTTCTGTGGAACCTCGCGATGGTGGTCACGCTGTTGTTCTTTCACCAGGGTCGCAACGAGGTCCAGCTCGCAACCTACCTTGCGTACGGTTCTGTCGTCGGGAGCGCGCTCCAGTTCGGGATTCAGCTGCCGCAGGTGATCCGGCTTGCGCCGGGCATTCGGCCGAGACTTACCGCGGCAGCGGCCAGCGTTCGCAACGTGTTCCGTAATTTCTTACCAGCCTTCGTCGGGCGCGGGGTAGTTCAACTGAGCGCATACGTCGATGCGTGGCTCGCCAGCTACCTGGGGAATGGAGCTGTCTCGTCGTTCACTTACGCGCAAACCATCTACGTTCTTCCGATCAGCCTGTTCGGCATGGCGATCTCGGCAGCAGAGCTGCCGGCAATGTCGCGCGCGATCGGAACAGCCGCCGAGATCAGCGCTTATCTGCGCAGTCGGTTGACTGACGGGCTCGATCGAATCGCCTATTTCATCGTTCCGAGCGTTGTTGGGCTCTTCGCGCTTGGCGACTTGATAGTCCTTCTACTTTTCCAAAGCGGCAGATTCCAACGCAATAACACGATCTGGGTGTGGCAGATTCTGATGGGATCGACGGTAGGGCTACTGGCGTCAACAATGGGACGCCTCTACTCCTCCACGTTTTACGCGATGCGTGACACCAGGACGCCGCTCCGCTACGCAGTGGTGCGCGTCGTTCTAACGACACTGCTTGGCTATCTTTTCGCATTGGTGCTGCCGCCGCTACTTGGACTAGATCGCAAGCTCGGCGCTGCCGGTCTCACCGCTTCGGCGGGGCTGGCCGGGTGGGTGGAGTTCTTCCTGTTGCGACGAGAGCTGGACAAGCGCATCGGCCGAACGCGGCTGATTCCAGCGCGGATGATGCGACTTTGGGGCGCGGCAATCGCGGGTGCAATTCTGCCATGGATCTACAAGTTGGTAACCGACCGCGGTAACCCGGTTCTCTCGGCGCACGAAAACGCAGTGCGATCAAAGCTCGCGGCGCTGATTTTACTCTCGGTCTATGGATTGACCTACGTGGCCCTCACTGCCGCGTTCAAGATTCCGGAGGCGCAGCACCTCGTCGATCGCAGCAGACGCGTGTTGAGATTGAAGCGACGGTCCGGATGAACCGGACTTTTCGCGCGTGGTATAATTACACATGCTGTCCGTTCCAGACGCTGTTGCCACGAAACTTCCACACCTTCCAGAGGGACCCGGGGTCTACCTCTGGAAGGGCAGGGACGGGACCACCCTCTACGTAGGGAAGGCGAAGCGCCTGCGCTCGCGGGTGCGAAGCTACTTCGCGAACGACCAGCTCGAGAGCGTGAAGACAAGGCACCTTGTCGGCCTCATTGGCGACCTCGAGACGATTGTAGTGCCGAGCGAGGCTCACGCGCTCATCCTTGAAGCGAATCTGATCAAGGAATACCGCCCGCGCTTCAACATCGCGCTCCGCGACGACAAGTCTTACCCCTACATCAAGGTGACGGTACAGGAGCCGTTCCCGCGAGTCTTCGTGACGCGGCGGTTGGAAGATGATGGTGCCAGCTACTTCGGTCCGTACACCGACGTTGCCGCCATGAGGCGCGCGCTCAACGTCGTAAAGAACATCTTCACCGTCCGCAGCTGCAACTACGACATGCCGGCGCAGATGCCGGAGCGGCCCTGCCTCGACTATTACATCAAGCGATGCAAGGCACCATGCATCCTCGCTCAATCACAGCAGGACTATCGAGCGATGATCGACGAGGTGGTGCTGTTCCTCTCTGGACGACCCGAGGAAGTGGTGCGCCGTGTCAAGGAGCGAATGGACCTGGCGTCCGAGCAGCTGGATTTCGAGCGGGCAGCGGAGCTTCGCGATGTTCTCCATCACCTCGAGAACATGGAAGAGCCGACGGTTGTGCTGGAGGTTGAGGGCGGAGATCGCGACGTGGTCGGTTACGCACGGGACGGCGACGACGCGTGTGTGACGGTCCTTCGCATTCGCAGCGGGAAACTTCTCTCGCGTGAGCAGCGGTTCCTCACCAACATCGACGGCGAGGATGATGCCGACGTGATGACGATGTTCCTGGCGAGCAGCTACGTCGGGATGCAGGAGAAGGCGCGACAGGTTCTGCTTCCATTCGATTTCCCCGACCGCGAGCTGATCGAGCAGACTTTGCCCGACAGCAAATTCCAGATTCCGCAGCGGGGACCTCGCCGGGATCTGATCGCGCTGGCTGAACAGAACGCGCGGCATCTGCTCGAGGAATTGAAGCTCTCATCGATGGAGGCGGAGGAGCGCGCCGGTGATCCGGTGTACGAGCTGGGACGCGAGCTCGGTCTGCAGCGCCTGCCGCGCTCACTTGTCTGCTTCGACATTTCGACCACTCAGGGCACCGACACGGTCGGGTCGTGCGTCTGGTTCGAGAATGGACGACCGAAGCGAAGTGAGTACAGGAAGTTCAAGGTAAAGACAGTGGAGGGAAGCGACGACTTCGCCTCGATGCATGAAGTCGTGCGACGCTACTTCGAGAGACGCCTCAACGACCAGAAGTCATTGCCCGACCTGATCGTGATCGATGGCGGCAAAGGACAGCTGTCAGCTGCGCACACAGCGCTGGAAGAACTTTCCCTCGCCGATCGTCCTCTCGTCAGCCTGGCCAAGCGCGAGGAGGAAGTCTTCATCTGGGGTCGCGAGGAGCCTCTCAAGCTGTCGCGGCGCTCGCCAGGTCTGAGGCTGCTGCAACAGGCACGGGATGAGGCACATCGCTTTGCGGTGACCTATAACCGGAAGCGACGGTCGATGCGCACGGTTACCTCAGAACTGCTCAAGGTGCGTGGTATCGGGCCGGTCAAACGACGGCTGCTACTCAAAGAATTCGGGAGCGTGCAGGGTGTGCGAGAAGCGGGCGAAGAGGCCATCGCCAGGCTGCCGGGCTTCAACGCGGAGCGCGCGCGGAAGCTGCTCGAATCACTCGCGGCAACGTCCCCGATCTAGGCGCAAACTCTGCGCGGGCTAAGCGAGCTAAGATTCGATAGTTCCTTGATTTCGCTCGCTGTAGCTCTAAATTACTTGAGCTATGGTCAAGGTCTCCCGAATAGAACAGAACAGCATCGCCGACGAGCTCGGAATTTCACCTGGAACCGAGCTGCTGACCGTCAACGGGCGACCCCTGGGAGACTTTCTCGACTGGGAATTTCTGACCGCTGATGAGGAGCTCGTCATCGAAGCGCGCCAGCCCGACGGCGAGGAAATCATCTACGAGCTCGAGCGACTCGACGGCGAGCCGCTCGGCATCTCGCTGGAGCCGCCAACGGTTCGTCGTTGCGCTAATCGTTGCGAATTCTGCTTCATCGAAGGTCTGCCTGCCGGTCTGCGAAAACCGCTTTACATCCGCGATGACGACTACCGGTTGTCATTCGCCTATGGAAACTTCGCGACGCTGTCGAACGTGAAGGAGCGGGACATCGAGCGCATACTGGAGTACCGGCTGTCGCCTCTCTATGTATCCGTGCACGCGACAAACCACGAAGCGCGGAAGATATTGCTCAACAACCAGCGCGTCCCCGACATCAAGGCACAGCTAGCCCGTCTGGCGACTGGCGGAATCCAGTTCCATTGTCAGATGGTGGTCGTGCCAGGACTGAACGACGAGGAAGTACTGGAGGAATCGCTCTCTGATCTGTGGGACATGGGCGAGGCCGTGCTTTCCGCTGCGGTAGTGCCCGTTGGTCTCACGCAGTTCTCGCATCTATACACCGGCAAGAAGATGGATCGGGATACCGCGCGCAGAATTCTCGAGCAGGTGGAGCAGTGGGGTGAGCGAGCCCGCCACGAGAGGGGAGAGACGTGGGTATTTGGATCCGACGAGCTGTACATGCTGGCCGAGCGCGAGCTGCCGGGTGCCGAGCATTATGGAGAGTTCGCGCAGATCGAGAACGGCGTTGGCGCCGTCACTTCTCTTCGGATGCGGGTGGCAGCCGGTTTGGAACGCGTCACTCCTCGCCACGGTCAGCGCATTGGTGTGGTCACCGGATCTGCAATGGCGCCTTTGATGAGACCGCTTCTCGACAAGCTGGGTGAGGCGAGCGGAGCCATTTTCGAGTTAATTGTCGCCGAGAATACTCTCTTCGGCCCGACAATCACCACCGCAGGCCTACTCGTCGGCAGGGACATTCTATCCGCACTCGGCGACCGACACGACCTGGACATCGCCCTCATTCCTGCGGAAACCATCAATGAAGACAGCGTGTTTCTGGACGACTATACGCTTGACGCGATCCGCGATTCATTGCCGATGCCGGTCTTCCCGTCGTACGACTTCATCGACGTTCTGGCCTCCGAGGCAGTCGGGGTCGCAGCGTGAATCTCCCGGTAATTGCGCTCATCGGGCGTCCCAACGTCGGGAAGAGTGCCCTGTTTAATCGTATCGTTGGCGAGAACAACGCTATCGTGAGCGAGGAAGCCGGGACCACTCGCGATCGCCATTTCGCCCGCGCAGAGTGGAATGGTAGACAATTCTGGCTGGTTGACACCGGTGGCCTGACCGACGATCCGCGCATTCCAATGGACGTCGAAATCAAGCGCCAGGTCCTTCAGGCAATTGAGGAGTCGGACCTGCTGATGCTCATCGTCGATGCGAAGGCTGGGCTGCATCCAAGCGACGCGCGTGTCGTCGAGCTGCTCCGGGAGTCCAGGAAGCCGTGGGTACTGGTGGCGAACAAAGTGGATGATCCTGCCACAACTGACTTCTACGAATTTTACGAGCTCGGGGCTGGCGATCCGGTGCCAGTCTCCGCGCTGAATGGCAAGAACTCGGGCGACATGCTCGACGTTTTGGTCGAGCGGATTCCCAAAGTGGCGGAGGAAGTGCCGGACGCGCTGCGCGTCGCCGTCGTCGGTCGGCCGAATGTAGGGAAGTCGTCGCTAATCAACCGCCTGCTCGGCGAAGAGCGCCTGGTCGTCGCCGACACTGCGGGGACGACGCGCGACGCGATCGATACACCGATGACCTTTCACGGACGCGACATCATCTTTGTCGACACCGCCGGCCTGCGCCGACAATCGAAGGTTGAAGAGGGAATCGAGTTCTATTCTTCGCTCCGCACGCGCCGAGCGATCGATCGTTCGGACATCTGCATCCTCGTGCTGGACGCCGTCGAGGGACTGCACAACCAGGATCTCAAGATCGCCGCGCTGGCGTGGGAGCACGGGCGCGGGTTGATCGTCGTCGTCAACAAGTGGGATCTCAAGGAGAAGGACAACAACACTGCGGCGAAGTTCGAGAAGGAGGCGCATGAAAAGGCGCCATTCCTCAAATTCGTACCTTTCGTCTTTACTTCGGCAGTGAGCGGACAGCGGGTGACCAGGATTCTGGAGCTGATCCTCGAGGTCGATGCGGAGCGTCACAAGCGCATCAGCACCTCGCAGGTAAACACCACGCTCGAGGAAATCGTGGGGAGGAGACAACCGCCACAAGCAGCCGGGCGCGAAATCAAATTGAACTACGCCACCCAGGTCGAGACCGCTCCGCCGGTGATCGCGGTCTTCGGAAACAATCCGGATCTGGTGCAGGAGCATTATGTGCGCTACCTGCACAATGGCTTCCGCGAAGCGTGGGGATTTCGCGGCAATCCTCTCCGCATCATCATGCGGCGCAAGACTGCGTAAATGGCGCCGATCGTCGGCGTCATCATCGCGTATCTAGCCGGCTCGATTCCGTCAGCGTACATCGCCGGCAAACTTCGCGGCGTGGACCTTCGCCAGCACGGCTCCGGCAATCTCGGAGCAACCAACGTCGTGAGAGTACTCGGCCCCAGGATTGGCGCCGTCGTGTTCCTCGCTGACTTCCTGAAAGGATTCCTCCCCGTCTTTTTCCTTCCTGTCTACACCGAAACTCTCCAGCCCGGTCTATGGGCGCTGGTGTACGGAGCAGCAGCGATTCTTGGACACGTCAAGCCGATCTTCCTGCTCGGCAAGGGCGGAGGAAAAGGCGTCGCCACTGCGAGCGGCGTTTTCACAGCGCTCGCGTTAGTACCGATGCTGATCGCGCAAGCCGTCTGGATAGTGGTGTTCTACTTTTCTCGATATGTCAGTCTGGCGTCGTTGTTCGGTGCAGCGGTACTGCCATTCGCTATTCTGGCGTGGTACCGCGATCCCCGATCGCCTGTGTTCATCGCCAGCGTGGTGATCGCTGTCTTCGTTTTCTGGACCCACCGCGCGAACATCGGCCGACTTCGCCGCGGGGAGGAGCACCGCTTCGTGAAGAAAGAAGGCGCGTCCTGATGCGTTGCGCGGTGGTCGGAGCGGGTGCGTGGGGTACGGCGCTGGCGGACTTGCTCGCGCGCAACAGGCACGAGGTTCGCCTTTGGGCTTACGAGCCGGACGTCGTTGAATCGATCAACAAAAAGCACGAGAATGTGCGATTCCTGGGAGGTCATCCGCTCACGCCATCGGTTCAGGCGCTGAACGATCTCGGATCGAGCGTGAGCGGCGCCGAGCTGGTGGTGTTGGCGACACCCTCCCACGTCCTGCGCTCAATCGTGAGATCTGCGGCTCGATCGCTACCACGCGCGGCGCCTTTGGTTGTGGCGAGCAAAGGAATAGAGAAGGGAACGCTCTGTTTGATGACAGAAATTGTGGAGCAGGAGATCAGCGAGGCGACGGTGATAGCGCTTTCCGGACCCAGCTTCGCCGTGGAAGTCGTAGCCTCTCAGCCGACGGCGGTAGTCGTAGCCTCGAGCAAGGATGGCGCGGCAGAGATCGCGCAGCGAGCACTCAGCTCGCCCTACTTTCGAACGTACACGCATACCGATGTCGTGGGCGTCGAGCTGGGCGGCGCGTTAAAGAATGTAATGGCGGTAGCGACCGGAATCGCCGAGGGCGTTGGACTTGGCTTCAACGCCAGGGCGGCTCTGATAACACGTGGCCTGGCCGAGATGACGCGACTCGGGGTTGCTCTGGGCGCTGAGGAAAGCACGTTCGCGGGCCTGGCCGGTCTGGGAGATCTGGTGCTGACGTGCACCGGATCGCTCAGTCGTAATCGGGCTGTCGGCGTAGAGGTCGGGAAGGGAAGGCAACTTGAGGAAGTGCTACGTGATCGAGAGACTGTCGCGGAGGGTGTGGTCGCGGCGCAGAGCGCGCGCGAGCTCGCCAGGCGTGAAGGAGTTGAGATGCCAATTGTCGACGCAGTGAATCGAGTACTGTTCGAGGGTCAGTCGGCTCGCAGTGCGATCGGCGCCCTCATGGCGAGGGAGCTCCGAGCGGAGGTGGATCGATGAAAGCCAAGGAACCGGTTCAGGAGTTCTTCTCGATCGGCGACGTCTGCACGTTGACCGACCTGAAGCCCCACGTACTCCGTTACTGGGAGAGTCAATTCAAGTTTCTGCATCCAGCCAAGAATCGATCGGGGAATCGCGTATATCAGCGGCGCGAGATAGAGCTGATCATGCTCGTCAAGCAACTGCTCTACACCGAGAAGTACACCATCGACGGCGCCCGCCAGAAAATCGACGACTACAGGAAGAGCGGTGAGCTGCGCACGGTGGCACGGGCGGCACTGGATTCGCAGGCCGTCGAATCGATGGAGAGCGATCTGCGATCCATTCTGGCGATACTCGATGGCCAGGTAGAAGAAATAGAAAGAGGAAACGAAAGTTGATCGAGCCTCTGGTAGTGATCGTGCCTGCGTACAACGCCGAGCCAACGTTGGCGAATGTGGTGAAGGGTGTCCGACGCACGCTTCCAAACGCAACGATCATTGGCGTGGATGATGGGTCGACCGATGGATCAGGGCAGTTAATGAAAACCGTTGCCGACGAGACCATTGAGTTCGAGAAAAATCGGGGGAAGGGGGCCGCACTACGCGCGGGGTTTGATGCTGCGCTCAAGAAAGGCGCTGCTGCGGTTCTCACCATCGACTCGGACGGCCAGCACGATCCGGCATTCGCGCCGGCGATCGTCGGCGCGCTGGATCGAGCCGACATCGTGATCGGCACGCGTGATCTCTCGGGTAAGGCAGTGCCGAAACACCGCCGGATCGCCAACATGATATCGTCAGCGGCTACCCGTGCTGTCTCTGGCGGCAAAGTGCGTGACAGCCAGTCAGGCTACCGGGCGATCAAAGCAGAAGTGCTGCGGAAGGTCAATGCGGTCGGTGATCGGTATGAGTTCGAGACCGACTTCATCATTCGCGCGGCGCGTGCCGGCTTCACCACGGTGAATGTGCCCATCTCCACGATTTATGGGTCGCCGAGCTATTTCCGTGAGTTCCGGGATGCGTGGCTCGTGATAAAGGTTCTGTGGCGGCATCGCGCGGGGATCTTCAAGCGTTGAGACTACTCTGCACCAACGACGACGGTATCCTCGCTTACGGGCTGGCTTGCCTGATTGAAGCAGCGGAGCCATTGGGAGAGATCACCGTCGTAGCTCCTGACAGGGAGCAGAGCGCGACCAGCCATTCGCTCACACTCCACCATCCGATCCGTCCGATCGAACGTGGCGAACGGAGATATCAGGTCGACGGAACTCCGACGGATTGCGTAATGCTGGCGGTGGAAGCACTGATGCCCACGCGCCCGGACTTCGTGCTGAGCGGAATCAATCATGGCCAGAACATGGGCGAAGACGTGCTCTACTCGGGCACCGTCGCGGCAGCGATGGAGGGTCTGTCTCTCGGAATCCCATCAGTGGCGATTTCGTTCGCCGGCGGCGATCTGCGAGCGGACGTGAGCATGCTGCGGGACCAGATCGCTCCGTTGCGCGATCTGCTGCGGCACGTCCTATCTCTGCCGTCGTTTCCGAAGAACACCCTGCTGAACATCAACTTGCCGCCACTGCGTGGCGGCGACATCATGGGAGTTCGGCTGACGCGACTTGGCAGAAGAGTGTATTCCGACTCGCTGAAACCGATGCAGGATCCGTGGGGACGGCAGATCTACTGGATTGGTGGTGGGTCGATTGCATGGTCGGGAGAAGAGACGTCGGACTTTCGCGCAATACAGGAAGGGTACATATCCGTAACCCCTTTGCACCTGGATCTTACGCACCACGAAATGCTCGCTTCGGCGGAGAGGTGGTGGCAGCAACCCTAGAGCACGAATTTCGGGGTCCGCGCCGGCGCCTCGTTGAGTTTCTGCACGAGCAGGGGATCAAGGACCTTGCTGTCCTACATGCCATAGATCAGGTGCCGCGACATCTCTTCGTACCGACGGGCGTACGTCACCGCGCCTACGAAGATTCGGCATTGCCGATCGGAAACGGTCAAACGATCTCCCAGCCCTCGATCCACGCGCGCTATCTCGAGTTGCTCAAACTTAGAGGTAATGAGAAGGTGCTCGAGATAGGAACCGGATCCGGTTATCAAACCGCGCTGCTGTCACAGCTGGCCGGACAGGTTTTTTCGATTGAAAGAATTCCGGCGCTGCTCGACAGCGCCCGTGAAACCATCAGGCAGGTTGGCGCACGCAATATCTCTTTTCTGCTTGGAGACGGGACTCTTGGCTGGCGGCAATACGCGCCGTATGATGCGATACTCGTCGGGGCGGGTGCGCCGGAGGTGCCGTCGACTTATCACGAGCAGCTGACGGAAGGAGGTCGAATACTCATTCCGCTCGGTGATCGCGACGAGCAAACGCTTTACATGTTCACGCGACGCGGCGACAAGCTCGAAGGAGAAGAAATCGCACCGGTGCGCTTTGTGCCGCTGGTAGGGAAGTACAGCTGGGAGGGAATGTAGTGCAGCCACCAGAGCGTCCGTTCGTTCCGCGTCGCACGCCAACTAAAGCACAGCCAGCGCATGGGTCCGTTGACTTCACTTTGTCGCGGCCTTTTGTATCTGCCGGCGTCACCCCCGCCCCCCTTCCACCAATCGAAAGATTTCTTGACTTAACGCCGGCAAATGCGTCGGGCGCCAATGAGATGGCCGACGCGGCGCTATCACAAGAGTACGCTCCTGAGGAGGACGAGCTTCCGCCCGTCGAGCATTTTCTCGACCCGCTTCCGTCAGTTGAAGAGTACGCGACCAACTCGCTCGGTGATGCCCGAGAGAGATACGCGGCTGAAGTGGAATTTGGAGCCGATGCAGCAGCGCGCGAGAATCAGTCGACCGATTGGGTGGAGACCGATTGGCAGCAATACGATTGGCGGGCCGCCGGTGCGCTCGGCGACAGTGGCGAGCATGCAGCGTCAACTGCGTGGGCGGAGACTGATTGGGACGCAGCGATGCCGCGCGCCAAAGAGAACAAGCCGACCGCCGCGCAGGCGATTGCCACCGCGCTCGACCAGATCGCTCAACAAATCCGCGACGGCGAGCTTGCTCTGCCAAATCCAGGTACGGTCACTGATCCGCGGACGATCGCTTCGACGTTGGCAGCGCTGCTCGGCATCAGACAATAGCTGGGGAATGGAGAGTATCCATCTCGAGGTTCGCGGGCGCGTGCAGGGCGTGGGTTTTCGCTGGTATGTGGTGGAGAAGGCGCAGGAGCTGAAGCTCGCCGGCTGGGTAAGAAACAAGCACGATGGCAGAGTGGAGATCGCAGCGGCCGGCGAACGGGACGCACTGGCCAGCTTCGAAGCGGCGGTGAAGTCAGGGCCGCGGGGCGCCCGAGTCGAAGAGATTCGAGAGTTGTCGCCGGTATCAACGGAGTCACTTCGCTCGCCCTTCGAGATCGTGCGGTAGATAAGGGATAGTTCTGGCCACAGGGGTGCGCGCTGGCGGCGAGACTTTGAGATAGGGTTCCAGACGAGTAAATTCCGCCCCTGAATCACTAGCTCCCGGCACCAAGTCGTGATTCTGGCCCCCGTAGCTCAGGTGGATAGAGCAGCGGTTTCCTAAACCGTTGGCCGGGTGTTCGAGTCACCCCGGGGGCACTTCGAGTCGCCGGTCAAAACTGCCAACCCGATCTCAATGACATCTCCAACAACACCGGTGCGGAAGCGTTATGGCGCCGATGAAGAATCGCTCACCGAATGGTTGATGCTGCACCGACGGGAAGTCACCTGGGGTGCGTTAATACTCGCCGCGGTCGTCGGCGGGTTCTGGTTCTACCAGCGGTCACAGTCGATCAAGGCTCAGCGAGCCGAGACGGCCTATTACCAGGCCCGCCAGTCGGCGGCAGGGGGGAACCTGCCGAAGGCAGTATCTGACCTCCAAAAGGTTATAAATCGGTATGAGGGCACCCAGGCCGGAGCGCAGGCGGCGCTGTCGCTGGCAATGGCCTATTACGACCAGAACAAGTTCAAGGAAGGGATCGCGGCGCTGAGGAAGGTAGAGGGCAAGACTCCGGAGGATTTCCGGGCGTCGGTGCACGTCCTGGAAGCCGCTGGATATGAGCAGCTGAAGGACTTCGCAGCTGCAGCTGAGCAGTACAAGCGTGCGGCCGAGGTCAGCCGATTTCCAGCGGACAAGGCTCAGTACCAGGCATCGGCTGCTCGCGACTACGCGGAGGCCGGAAAGGTGGCGGAAGCCAAGGCGATCTGGACAGAGCTAGCCAAGGACGAGTCAAGTCCGATGGCAGCGGAAGCTCGGGTCCGATTGGGCGAGTTGGATGCGAAGCCGATGAAGATCTAGCACCGAGACTCGCTGGGTCCATGCAACGCTCAAACTAGGTTTAGGATCCCGCAGCACCGCCGCCTTTTCATGGCTGGGGAGGGCGCTCGTCTCGTCCGCAGGCATATGCGTATAAGATAGATTATGTCAACTACAGCCGGTGGTTAAATGTGGAGAAGTTCGTTCTTTCCACTCCTCCACTCCCAAAGTCCCTCAGGTCCGGCTACTTACTAACGGGAGCTCATAAATCGCTTTAAGCTGAGCTCTACCGACAGCTGTCAGACTCCGCCGCGACAGTCTGTCAATCGAGGTCGCGGATTTCGCCCTCAAATACGATCCGTCCTTCGCCGCGAAGAGACGGTAGCCACGAGTCTCCGTCTCGCCTCAGAGTCACTGTCAGCGGCAAGGATGACCGGGTCCAGAGCACGGTCTCCTTCCCCGATTCGCCCCAGTCAAAAAGCATGATGGCGGTAGCAACCGCGCCCGTACCGCAGGCCAGTGTTTCTGCCTCGACACCGCGCTCAAAGGTCCGATAGGCGAAGGATCCATCGGGGCGTCGGGATACGAAATTGACGTTGGCACCATGCGACAAGGATCGATGGTGCCGAAGCTCCGGACCGCGCTTCGAGATGTCGATGGTCTCGACATCCGGCACGTCGACCACGACATGGGGCACTCCTACGCTGGCGTATCCGATACGTCGTTCCCCGCGCTTGAGGCCAAGGTCCTTGGCGTCCGCTCGAACCTCACGGACCGGCTCGAGGTCCACTTCAGGAAGGTTGTCCCTGATTCGCGCGCGCAGCGACCCAGCGGCGGTGTGCAGAATGAATCCGCCCGCCTGCGAAAGCCCCAATTCGACCGCCAGTCGCGTCGTACAAAGGCTTGCGTTACCGCACAGCGAGGCTTCGGAGCCATCGCTGTTATAGTAGCGCATGCGGATGTCGCCTTCGTCTTGCCGCTGCAGAAACACCACTCCGTCTGCTCCGACGCCGGTACCCCGCGCGGCGAGGGCTTTGATCGTCTCGACGTTCTCGAGATGCGCAGCGGCGTCGTTGCTCGAATCGAAGACGACGAAGTCGTTGCCCGATCCCGTCATCTTGTAGAAGTGCTGACCCTTTGGGCGAGCCACGTTTAAATCCTCCCGGTCACACTCCACCAGCGCAGACGCCAGACCATCCAGACTGCCTCGCGCACAATCTTCTTCGACATCTTGCTCACACCTTCGGTGCGATCGACGAAAATGATCGGTAACTCCACCAATCTGAAACCACGCTTCCAGGCGCGAAAGGACATCTCGATCTGGAACGCGTAACCATTTGATTTAACCGAGGTTAGGTCAATCGATTCAAGTACATTCCTGCGGAAGCATTTGAACCCACCGGTAGTATCGGAGATCGGCAGACCGGTCACCGCACGCGCATAAATATTGGCAGCGTAGCTCAGAAACAATCTGCTCATAGGCCAGTTGACGACGTTGACTCGACCCCCCTGGTAGCGCGAGCCGAGCACCAGGTCCGCCTCTTTGACCATCGCCAGAAACTCGGGAAGCAGCTCCGGATTGTGAGAGAAGTCGGCGTCCATCTCGAAAACGAGGTCATATTTGCGTTCGAGCGCCCAGCGAAAGCCGGCGATGTAGGCGGTCCCAAGTCCGAGCTTCCGCTCCCGGTGTATGACGTGCACCCGATCGTTATTGGCAGCAATGGCGTCGACGACCGCCCCGGTTCCATCGGGCGAGCCGTCGTCGACTACCAGCATCTCGATCGACGGGTCCTGTGCGAGTACCGCCGGGATCAGCCGTGCAATGTTGAACCGCTCGTTGTAGGTCGGTACGATTACCAGAGCGCGATCAGGCAAGTCGTCTCCGATCACGCCAGCCTCCGGCGCCGAGCAGAAGGATGCCGAGTATAATGGCCAGCCAGGTGATGGTCTTGCCACGCTGGTAGGCCGGGCTGGTAAATCGGAGCTCGATGGTGCGCGCGCCCTGCGGGAGCTCGACGCCAATCAGCGAGTAATCGGCGCGGCCGATTGGCGCTGCCCTGCCATCTGCAGTGGCAGTCCAGCCCGGATAGAAATTCTCCGAGACGATCAGGCTGGATCCGGCCGGCGCCGGCGCGCTGAGCGCGATCTTCACGTTCCCCGGCTCGTAACGTTGCACTGTCGTAGTGAGAGAAAGTGGCGCCGGCAATGATTGGACGCCCTGACTCGCAGCGACCTGTGCCGACGTGTCGAACAATGCTGCTCGCCTTACATCGAATCTTGGATTGATAACGGTCGCCAGCACCTGGTCGTCCCGGGCTTTTACTGCGATTGGAGTCACCCACGAGTACGGATTGTCGGCGTTCAAACGATAGAGGTAGAGAGTATCGCCCGACGCGTCGATTACTGGTCCTTTCGCCAGTGTCGTATTCCCCAAGAACGGAAGCTCGGGAATGTTGGTAAGCAAGTACTTCGTGTTGGTGACCTGGAGCACATTGGGAGAAAGGATCCGGCTGTCCTGCGAGTACAGGCCGATGAGATCTTGGTACCGGGCAAGCTGGTTACCGTGATATCCGAGGACCTGGCGAATACGGTGAGACATCAGCGCGTCGCCCGTTAGCAATGCGTCGGGTTGCGGAGTGTCTCGCAGCGGAAACGCGAACACGCGTACCGGCTGCTTCTCACTCTGGATGGTCTCGATGATTGGATTGCTGCCGTAGATCACCTTTGCCGACGACGAGAACATCCAGTAGTCGCGCTCTATCGACCAGAGATCGACAGCAGTCAGAGCCACCAGAGCCCACGCCGCGACAGTGCCGCTCATTCTTCCCCGATTCCAGGCGAGCCAGAGCGCGGCGAAAAGAAGCACGAAGGCGAAGGAGCGCCAAGCGCCGAGGAAAAGAGCGCGGCCGTTGGCCTGCACACGGTCAACGAGGCGCGGATCCGCAAAAGTCTCGGCAACACTGGTCAGCCCGCCTACTGACGCGAGCACGGCCATCACGCCGCCGAAAATCAGCCAGCCAACGACGTATTTGCGCGAGATCCGCAATCTCAGAAACCGTTCGGTTCCGACGCAGGCAAGCAACGCGATGGCAAGCGTCCCGACAAAGAAGATCGTAGCAGGCGCGCGAAAATATTTCGTTCCTGGAATGATCGCGTACGGTATGTAATAGAATGGGGTCGCGCTTCCGAGCGACCACAACACCGAGATGACCAGCGCGCCAGTCCAGAACAGGATCTGCTTTCGGCCCGGATCCGCACGCCAACCGAGGAATGCAGCGCCGGCGAGAATGAGGACGATGACGCCGATATAATCGCTATGAAGGTGGATAAGGTTACGCCCCCAATAGTTGTCGAGCATCCCGGAGAACTGTGGCAGATAGGAATTGAGCAGTTCTTCCGGAGGCCACGCATAACTGGTTGCTGCTCTATAGTCGCCAAGTCCTCCCGCGCGCGGCGACCACTTCACGTACTCGCGCACGGGTAGGTACTGCACGGCCCCGACTGCCAGTCCGATGACCACCCCAAGCAGTGCGAGGCCAAGTCGCTGAATTGCCAGTGAGCGCGGCAGCGTCACGCCATCGAGAGTCGCAAATGCGAGAAAAAGCGCGTAGGCGCCCGAGGCGAGCAGCATGTACTGGAGCAGCTGCGGGTGAGGGCTAATCACCGACAGGCCGACGATCAGCGCAAAGGCGCCCCAGGTCCAGCTTTTCCCTTCCCTGATCCCCCGTCTGAGCAGCATCAAAGCCAGCGGAAACAACGCGCTGACGAACAGCTTGCCGTCGTGGCCGGGCGAGACCGATGATGCGATCTGCCCGCTCATCATGTAAGCGAGGCCGCCTACTAGAGCACCGAAGAATCCGTAGCCGAGATCGCGGAGAAAGACATACGTCAGAAGCCCGGCCAGGAAGATGTGGATGATGAACCCCCACGTCATCGCGACGTCGGTGGGCAGAATCATCCGCAACAGGAACGTTGGATAAAAAATGTCGCCGTGCATCGCGGCAACGTATGGCATTCCGCCGAACAGATACGGGTTCCAGAGCGGGAAATGTCCCGTCGCTCGCAATGTCGCCGCGGCGAATTCCCTGAACGCGTATCCAGCGATGTATTGGTCGCTGTGCGGATTGACCAGGAACTTGCCAGCCAATGCCGGATAGCCGAGCGACAAAGTGCCGAGCGCGTAAACGAGCGCTGCCCACGCCAACGCGAAACGCGGCGCCGAAAGCGCCGCGGTGTCGTTAGCGGGAACTGGTGCTTCTCGCGGTGAGACCTTCTCTCGGCGCTGAGCCATGATCGATCAATTCGGTAAAGACTTTCGAGTTGTGCCCGCGGCAATATACAATCCGCTCGGGACTAGCTCGACGATGGTGAGCCACAGGCGTGCTGCGATTGCTACGAGCGCCGCATCTGCTTCGTTGGCGAGGCCAAGCTGCGTCATGAATGCGGCAAGCGTGAACTCTCTCACTCCCAGACCGGCGGGCGCGATTGGCGAGATGAAGCCGAGGATGTAAGCGGCGGTGTAAACTGCGATGTATGAAGACAGTTCGCCAGGCGCGGCGCCCAGCAGACCTCGCACGAACAACTGGAAGGCGATTCCGTAAAAGAGCCAGGAGAGGGTTCCCGCCACTGCTGCCGTCCAGATGCTCGTTGCGGGAACTGATGGCGGTGCGATCTCTCGACCGATTAGGCCACTGATCCAGGAAGCGAGCGGCGGCAGAAACCGCGGCGCTGCCAGCAGCACGATGGCGAGCGCGAGCACCGACAGGCCAACAAGCAGCGGTTCACCGAGCAGCTTCGCACCGGTCACCATCACTACCACGACGCCGGTGGCGAGACTCACCGTCTGCATGATCACCGACGCGCCGGGCGCTGCAATAGCGGAGAGGCCCCGCCGCTTCGCCATCACACCCATCGCTGTCAGAGACCAGATATTTCCCGGTACGTATTTGCCCAGATTCGACAGGAACCAGATGCGCGCGGCATCCCAGAATGGGAGATGCGAATCCCAGGCGACGAGAATTCGACGCCATCCCTCGATGAGGAGGGCGTAGGTGATGAGAACCAGCACAGTGGCCACGCCGATCCATTCCCACTCGAAATGGATGTGCGGCAACCGCGTCTCGAATTTGGCCCATTGAGTGGCGAGCGACGTCGCGGCGAAGAAAAGCACCACCGCGGCGAAGATCCACTGCGCGAGCTTGAAGAGACTACGACGCCTTAGCGCCAAGAACCTGTCTGTATATCTCTGCGTAGCGCCGCGCGGCCGACTCCGGCGCGAAAGCAGAGAGTGCGTAGAGTCGACCTGCCCTGCCCAACTGCGTGCCTTTTCCGTCGCGTGCGAGCAAATCGTCGAGGGTCCTGGCCAGTGCCGCCCGGTCACCAGCTTTCACAAGCAAGCCGGTTTTCTCGTGCTGAATCACATCGCGAAGGCCACCCGAGTCGAAGGCGACGACGGGCGTCTCGCAAAGGAGCGCTTCGACTGCGACGAGCCCGAGGCCTTCCTCCACCGAGGGGACCACGATCGCGGCAGCGCGCTGATAAAGCTGTGGCAGTGCTGTATGAGCCACCTGTCCACGCCAGTTGATGCGGGAGCCAATGCCGAGTTCCTTTGCAAGATTCTCGAGCGAGCTGCGGCTCGGGCCGTCTCCGACGACGTCGAGCTTCGCCGGTGTCTTCATCACCGACATCGCGTGGAGGAGGTGGTCGAGCCCTTTCTGCTCGTTCAATCGACCGACGAACAGCAGCCGCGCGCCATCGCGCGAATCACCCGGCTCGAAGAGGTCGGTAGCAACGGGCATCGGTGCAACCTGCGGGTGTACGCCGGGGACGAGGGACTCAGTCTCCTCTTTGAGCCAGCGCGAAACCGTAGTGACTGCCGCTGAGTGTTTGAGCACGTGACCGAACAGCGGCTTGGCGACGCCGACCGTGCGCGCCAATCGAACATCAGTACCATGGAGCGTGGTCACCAACGGAATGTGCGCCAGACCTCCCACCCACGTGCCGACGACACCATTCGGAAACCACCAGTGGGCATGCACGATTTGCGGCTCAAAGGCGCGCTTTGCCCGCACAGCGTGGAGGAAGTCGGAGCCGAGGAAGCTAACCAGCGCAAGTTTCGCCGTCCACGACGATGCGACATCGCCGGCCATGTTTCCGGTGTAGGCAAGTCGCTCGTACCGGCGAGGCGCGTATCGAAAGCGCTCGACGCGAATTCCGTCCAATTCATCCGCTTCGGGAACGCCCTCGGTGGCGGGCGCGACAACCTGCACCTTTACGTTCTCGTTGCGAAGCGCAACCGCGAGCCGCAGGATGAACGAGCCAGCAGCGTCCCCTGCCGACCGAGGGAACGAATGCGTAAGAAAAAGTACGTGCATCAATCAGGTATTCGTCGTGTCGCGTTCCCGCGAGAGATCCTCGATGCGCGAGCGGAGCTGACTGAGCTCGGCACGCTGAGCGGCAATAAGCTCTCCAATGAGGCCGGTCGCGAAGAACACACTGCCGACCGTGACGCAAGTCTCGACGAGATTGACCAGGGGGCGGAAGCCGACTCCACCGATCACCCGATAAAGGATGGCGACGATCCCAACGATGACACCGATGATGAACAGCGCGGCGCCGAGCAATCCGAAGAGCAGTAGCGGCTTCCGCGCGAAACGCAGCTCGAACCAGACAGCGAGCATGTCGAGCACACCCACAGGTATGCGGCCGATGCCGAACTTGGAATTACCTGCGTTGCGGGGATACAGGGGCACCGGAACCTCCGAGACTGTAAATCCACTGGCGGACGCCATCACTATCATGTAGCGATGCCAATCGGGTCTGTCTGGTAGCGCATCCATTACTTCCCGGCGGTAAGCTTTCACCGAGTTCAAATCGCGAACTGTTACCTTGAAGAGCGAGCGACTGAGCCTGTTATAAATGCCGGAGACGAACGCCTTCTCGTACTTGCCTTCCTTGTAGCCGGCGACCATGTCCGACTCGCCGGCGAGAATGGGCGCCACCAGGCGCGGGATATCCTCCGGCTTGTACTGCAGGTCAGCGGGATAAAAAACGAGGACGTCGCCGCGTGAGTGGAGGTAACCAGTGCGCAGCGCGTCGGCGATTCCCCGCCGAGATCCATGTCGTACCGCATGGAGGAATGGATACTCGCTGGTCAGCCGCTGCAGCACCTCCCACGAATCATCGACGGAACCGTCGTCGATGACGATGACCTCGTAGCGATGTCCAGCCGATGCAAACGCGGCGCGGGCCTGCTCCATGAACAGCGGAAGATTCTCCGCTTCGTCCTTCGCCGGTACAAGGATGCTGACATCCGGTCGACTCGTCACAGACTGAAGCGGTTGGCCGCTCTGGAAGCGCTGCGCCGCGTCAGTCTGCGACACTGAGGTCATACGCGCTTACGCATCCGTGCCGAGAGAACGCCCAGCTGGTCGCGGTACTTGGCGACGGTGCGGCGCGCGATCTGGACGCCGCTTTCGCGCAGGATGTTGACGATCGCCTGGTCGGTGAGTGGATGCTTGGGATCCTCTTCCTGAACGAGCTTTTGGAGCTGCGCCTTGATGCCACGCGCCGAGACATCCTCACCGTCTGAAGTCGCGAGCCCGGACGAGAAGAAGAACTTGAGCGGGAGCACGCCACGAGGTGTTTGCACAAACTTCTCGTTGGTGACGCGACTCACTGTCGATTCGTGCATGTTGATCACTTCAGCGACTTCGCGCAGGGTGAGCGGCTTGAGGTGCTGAATTCCCTTCTCGAAGAAGTCGCGCTGCCGCTCGACGATGTAGTTCATGACCTTGAGCATCGTCTGGCGGCGCTGCTCGATCGCCTGGATCATCCAGTTAGCCGAGTTGAGCTTGTTGGAGATGAACTCCTTGTTCTCACCATCGAACTTCTTCTTGTCGCGGGCGATCTCCTGGTAGGCGCGGCTCAACTTGAGACGCGGGAGATTGGCATCGTTGAGGAAGACGTGATACCGGTCGTCGATTTTCTCAACTATCAGGTCGGGAATGATGTAGTTGTCGTCGCCTGAACCGTACTGGAGTCCTGGCTTCGGATCGAGCTTGGCGATCTCGTCGGCGGCCTTCTGGACGTCGGTGGCGCTGATCCCGAAGCGCTTCGAGATCTCGCTCCATCGATGGTTGATCAGCTCCTCGAAGCAATCCCTCACCAACCGATACGGGACCGACTGCTCGAGGCCCGACTCTTTGAGCTGCAGCAGCAGACATTCGCGAAGATCACGGGCGGCGACACCCGGTGGATCGAGACTCTGGATCGTCGACAGCATCTTCTGGCCTTCTTCGACGGTGTAGAGCGGAACGTCCTCGGTGTCGCGGCCGGAATCTTCGGCGGCCTTGGTCACCACCTCGTTTAGTGCTCTGACGATATCTTCAACCCCGCACGCGAGATAGCCGTCGTCGTTAATGTTGCCTATGAACTCGTCGGCGAGGAGCGTTTCGCGCGGGGTGAGCTCGAGCAGACTGACCTGATCGCGGAGGTGGTCGCTCAGGTCGCGGGTTGCAACGGTGACGGGCTCGAAATATTCGCGCTCCTCGTGCTCCTCGCGGCGCCCGCCAGCCGTGTCGAATCCGTCGAGAAGTATCTCCTCCCAATCGATCTCTCCGGCCCGCTCGTCTTCCGCTTCGGCCTGGGCCTGCTCTTCGACTTCCGTCTCCTGCTCCTCCTCTTCTTCCTCTTCCGCTTCGACCAGATCGAGGAACGGGTTGTTGAGGAGCTCCTGTTTGAGGTGCTGCTGGAGGTCGAGCAGCGGCATGTAGAGCAAGTCCATCGCCTGATAGAGGCGCGGATTGATCTTCAGCTCCTGGCGGAGCTGAGTCGACTGGTTGAGGCCGGGCTTCACTAAGCGGTCACCTCGTCCCTGTCGCGCGAGAACCGTTCGCGGAGTCGTGCGGTGAGCGTTGGACCAAGATAGATATCTGCCACTGTATCGTCGAAAACGAGGTCCCGGACGGTGCCGGAGACCTTCACCTGTCCATCGAACATAATGTAAGCGCGGTCCACAATGTCGAGTGTCTGTTCTACATTGTGATCGCTGATCAGCACCCCAATCCCCCTATGGCGCAGCCCGGCAACGATTGTCTGGATGTCGTGGACTGCTATTGGATCAACTCCGGCAAAGGGTTCGTCGAGCATCATGAATTTCGGGTCGGTGACAAGCGCTCTCGTTATCTCTAGTCTGCGACGCTCACCGCCAGAGAGCGCGTACGCCTTGCTCTTCCGCAGCCTCTTGATGCTCAGCTCGTCGAGCAGCTTCTCGAGGCGCTCCGATCTCTCGGTGGAGGAGAGCGGCAGGGTCTCGAGGATAGCGAGGATGTTGTCCTCGACGGACAGCTTTCGAAATATCGAAGGCTCCTGTGAAAGATAACCAATGCCGCACCGGGCTCGCTCGTACATCGGGAGCTTGGTGATGTCCTCGCCATCGAGCAGGATCCGCCCGGCGAGAGGCTGAATCAGCCCCACGATCATGTAGAAAGTCGTGGTCTTCCCCGCTCCATTTGGTCCCAGTAATCCGACGATCTCTCCCTGCTGTAGCTTGATGGCGACATCGTTCACTACCTTGCGGCCGCGATAAATCTTCGTCAGTCCCTCGGCCTCGAGAACACTGCCGCCGATAAGTTTCGGCCGTGGCGGCGTCGAGAGCGCGAGACGTGAATGTTCACCCGTCTCCCGCATCGCTTCAGCGAATTCGGCGCGCCTTGGAGCAATCTCTTTCCAGAGCGAGGGCGCGACGCGGACGGTCGCCGAATCGCGCTCGAGGTCGCCGTCTAGGGGAAGAATCACGCCACTCTCCGCCAGCCGCGGGAGGATTGACGTGGTCAGATATCCCCGAACTTCGTCCTGCCCCAGGCGGCCCGCCTCGCGCTCAGCATCGACCCCTTTTACGCGAAGCGCACGGAGATAGTCGTCGCGGTAGTTGGCGGCGACGTCACGCAGCCTGGCGACGCCGTCGTTGTCGGCGGCGCGGCAGATAGCGTGCAGCGCCAGCCCGTCGACCTGCTCCTTTTGCACCGCTTCTTCCAGAAGGGCGCGAACGCTGTCGGGAAGCTTGTCGTTTTCGTTCATCGTCGGATCGGTGGCGGCTTGGCTGGCGCGCCAGATTTTGGCGGCGCTGACGGCGTCGCCGATTTTTGGGTCGTCGTAGTCGAGGCGGTTGCTGGTTCGATCATTACGCCGGTGGCTTTGTCAATAACGGTAACTGTTGCGACTTTCCGGTCCTCGAACAGGATGTCGATGATTCGACCGCGCACGTAGTTGATCGACGGCTGATCGGGGGGTCCCTTCGAGCTCTTCATCTGATAGAACGATCTGGCGTTGCCCTCGGCGATGATCTCGCGGATTCTGGGTTTGCTACTGGTATCACCGGGGGCAACGGAGTCGAAGTGAGCGACAATGGTATCGCCGCTCATCCAGTCCCTTTTTTTGGAGACGACACCAGAATCGGGATTGCTTTCGGCATAGGCGTTACGCAATGCCCGGACCTCGCGGACGCGCTGCGCTGGCATTATGGCGTCGATTGAGTCAGCAACAATCTCGCGATCGGGTGATACCGCCCGTGCGCGGCTCTTGCCCCAGGCGATCGCGCGTTGGAGAAGGTTGTTTTGCACGCGCAGGTCAATGGAGTCGGCGACGAGCTCCAGGTCCTGGCTCAAAGCGTGGCCGGTAGGAGTGGCGACGACGCGCTCGACCTGACGGTTGTGGGAGTAGACGTCGATCAGGCCGCCGGTCAGGGTAAATGTTCGCGTGCCCTTCCCCTGCACCGACGGCTGGCGCATCAAGCGGGCGAAATCGCGGCCACTGTCCATGAAAGCAGAATCACCGGTCGCGAGGAGGTCGGGGCGAGTGATTTCAACACGTCCCGACGCGTAGATGAGACTGTCACCTTCCATGTTGATCTGATTGGCAACGACGTGCGCTGTATCAGGTGCCCGGCCGCGTCCAGTGGTGTCGCGCTGCACAAGGGTGACGTGCGGACGACCCGGGGCAAACATTCTCGTGAGTGGTCGCTGTGGCGTGCTGCGGTAATAATCTGCGACCGGCCCACGTAGGACACTTCCATTCGACAGCACCGCGACGACATCGCCTTCAGCGTGAAGGTGATCGTCGTTCTGGTAGTACGTCATGGTACGCGAAGTAACTGTCGCGCGCGGCTCAGTATAGTGCACGTTGCCTACCAGATACAGCCGCCCCTCTGATTCGTAGTATTCGGCGCTGTCCGCTGTGAGTGTGTTACCCTGCCCGATGCAGTGGGCGACAACTCCCCGACCAAGGTAAACGGTGCGCTTCCCCGTGGTCGTATCCGTTCGGATGTTCGCCGTGGTTCCGGTGCCGGTTGGGAATTGGAGGTCGCAGGTGCGTGGGATGTTCTGCGCCTCGGCGGTTACAGCGACGCCAAATAGCGCGATCAACGCAATGCGGTACGACACGATTTCAGCGCTTCGGAGTTGGTGACGCAGCCGGGGGCGCGGCGACCGGCTCCGTCGAAACGCCTTTTACCAGGCCGCTGGCGCCTTTCAGGATCTGGATGTTCCTCATGTTGGGGTCGGAGCGGAATCCGATCCCTTCCAGCCGTCGATTGGGCTCGGTCATAACGAAGGCGCTGTCGCTGGAGATCTCGTTTCTCTGCTGATTGTAAATCAGTTCCGGCGTGGTCAATCGCCGACCGTCTTCGCTAACGACGACGACGTTCCTTCGCGCGATCATGTTATTGGTGCGCGTATTCGACGTACCATGACGCGCAGTCAATACGGCGTCCTTCGCCCCGGTCGTGGTATAGAACGTGACGACTGGATTCTCGGCCTCGATGCGCGTGTTCTCGTCGAAGAAATACAGCGTGTCTGCCTGCATGCGCGCGCGCGAAACGCCTTCGTTAGTGAGATTGAACCAGGCACCGTACATCACCTGATCCGCTGAATCAGCCAGCGGAGAATGTGAGGCGGTCGGCGGTTGCTTCTTCGAGTCGCAGGCGGAGGCTGCAACGATGCACACGAGAGCAATCGACACGACTCGGCGCATCAAACGACACCGGCGCGCATCAGGTCATGGAGATGGATCACTCCCACGATCTGATTGTTGCCGTTGAGAACCGGCATCGCGATGATGCCGTGCGTCTCCATGCGGTAAACTACAGCGCTGCCCAGCTCGTCGGCGTGGGCGACCTTTGGTGAGCGATTCATGACTTTGGTGACAGGAACCGGGAAAACATTCTCCTCCCGCTCCATCAACCGCGACAAGTCGCCGGTGGTGATGACTCCAACGACCGCTCCCGACTTTCCGGCGACTATCGCTATTCCCCGGCGCTCAGCGAGCTGAACGACAGCTTCACGCATCGTTGCCGATTCAGAGAGAACCGGGAGCCTCTCGGTCTCCATAACGTCGGATACTCTGGTGAGCAGACGCCTGCCGATGGCCCCACCAGGGTGGAGGCGCGCGAAGTCGTCCGCATCGAATCCCTTTTCTTCAAGCAGTGCGATTGCCAATGCGTCACCTAATGCGAGCGCCACCGTCGTGCTCGTGGTCGGAGCGAGATCGTGTGGGCAAGCCTCCTCTTTGACCCATGCATCAAGCGTCACGTCACTGTGCCGAGCGAGGGTCGAGTTCGCGTTGCTAGTCAGCGCTATCGTAGATACCCCGAGGCGCTTCAAATGGTCGAGCAACGCCAGCAGCTCGTCGGACTCTCCGCTCTTGGAGATGAGGATAGCGACGTCGGATTCGTCGACGATTCCGAGGTCTCCATGGACGCTATCGGTTGGGTGCAGGAAGGTTGCAGGCGTTCCCGTCGATGTCAGTGTCGCGGCGATCTTGCGGCCGATCAGTCCGGATTTTCCGGCGCCAGAAACGATGACGCGCCCCTCTGAACGGGCGATGCATTCTACCGCGCGCGCAAAGTCTTCTCCGATACGGCGCTCGGCTTCGCTGAGCGCCTCCGTCTCCATGCGAAGGACTCGTCTGCCTCGCTCGACGATGTCCTTGTGGGTCATTGATTGATCCGCGTCCAGATATCGACGGCGCGTCCCATCAGCGCGCCCATTTCGGAAAGCGGTAACATGTTGGGGCCGTCGCTCGGCGCACAGTCCGGATCGGGATGCGTCTCCAGGAAAAGTCCCTGCGCTCCGGCGGCGATTGCCGACAGGGCGAGCACGGAAACGAATTCTCGCGCGCCACCACTTGCTCCTTCAGGGCCCTGGCCCGGCCGCTGAACGCTGTGCGTTGCGTCAAAAATTACCGGCGCACCGCAGGCGTCGCGCAGCCGCGTGAACGAGCGCATGTCGACAACGAGATCCCCGTAACCGAAGAACGTGCCTCGTTCGGTGACAGCAATGTCGCGTGAGCGGCCGTTGGAGTTCGGCCCACCGCGAATTTTCTGAACGGCGCCGCGCATTCCTTCCGGTTGGAGCCACTGACCCTTTTTCACGTTGACGGGCTTGCCGGTGGCGCCTGCCGCCTCGAGAAGATCGGTCTGTCGACAGAGGAAGGCAGGGATCTGCAGTACATCGACGACTTCCGCCGCCGGCGCGCACTGATCCGGAGTGTGAACGTCAGTGAGAACCGGCAGTCCTGTTGCTTTGCGCACGCGTGCCAGCGCCTCGAGACCGGCGTCAAGACCCGGACCTCGGGCTGCACCACGATTTGATCTGTTCGCCTTGTCGAAGCTCGCCTTGTAGATGATTCCGCCGGGGATTTTTTCGGCGAGTCTGGCGAGCGTTTCCCCTACGCGCAGGTTGAGCTCGTCGCTCTCGAGCACGCAGGGGCCCGCGATCAGAAAGAGTTTGTCTGCCGGAAAGAATTCCGCCACGCTATTCCGCCGCTTCTATCGGCGCTCGCTTTCGGCTGCTTCTGGTTGGCGATTTTGCCTGCACGGATGCCGCGATGAAGCTCGCGAACAGCGGATGCGGTCGCGTCGGCCGCGACTGGAGCTCAGGGTGGAACTGACAGCCGATGAACCACGGATGCGTTTGCAGCTCGACCATTTCGACCAGCGATCCGTCAGGTGACAGTCCGCTCAGGTTGAGCCCGTGCTCGATGAACTGATCGCGATATTTGTTGTTCACCTCGTAGCGGTGCCGATGGCGCTCGCTGACCTGCGGGGCACCATAGATGGCGGCCGCCTGCGTTCCCGGGCCGAGCCGGCATGGGTACGCGCCGAGCCTCATCGTTCCACCCATGTCGGTAACGTGCTGTTGATCTTCCATCAGCGAGATCACCGCATTGCCACAGTCCGGAGCAAACTCGCTGGAGTGACTGTCGGCCAGCCCGATGACGTTGCGCGCGAATTCGATGATTGCCGTCTGCATGCCGAGGCAGATGCCGAAGAACGGTAGACCAGACTCACGCGCATAGGCAATTGCTTCGAGCATTCCCTCGATTCCCCGGACACCGAAACCCCCAGGAACCAACACCCCATGAAAATCAGCGAGAAACTCGCGTGTCCGTTCGCGATTGACGAACAAGTCGCTTGCCAGCCAATGAATCTCCACCCCGACATCGTTGGCAATGCCGCCGTGAATGAGGGCTTCCTGAACGCTCTTATAGCTGTCGACGAGTCCGGTGTATTTCCCAATAACCGCAATTTTCACTTTGCCATGCGGATGGAGAATCCGCTCGACCATGTGGCGCCACCGGGAGAGATCAGGCGCGCGACGGCCAAGCAAGCCGAGCTTGTGCATCACGCGCTCGTCGAGGCCTTGCTCGTGAAAGAGCAATGGTATCTGATAAATGGTGGGAACGTCCCTGCTCTCAATGACGGCGCCGAATTCCACGTTGCAGAAAAGGGCGATCTTCCGCTTCACCTCTTCGGACAGCGCGCGCTCGGTCCGACAGATCAGAATGTCAGGCTGAATTCCGATTTCCATCAGCTCCCGCACCGAATGCTGCGTCGGCTTTGTCTTGACTTCACCCGATGCGGCTATGAATGGCACCAGTGTCAGGTGAATGAAGATCGCGTTCTCTCGGCCGATCTCGTGACGGAACTGTCTGATGGCTTCGAGGAATGGGAGTGATTCGATATCGCCGACGGTCCCGCCGATCTCGACGATCACAACATCGCTCTCGGGTGCCAGTCGCTTCATCGCACCCTTGATCTCATCGGTGACGTGCGGAATGACCTGGACCGTTGACCCGAGGTACTCGCCGCGTCGCTCCTTGGTAATGACACTCAGATAAATGCGGCCGGTCGTGACGTTGTTCGCTTGGGCCAACGACCGGTCGATGAATCTCTCGTAGTGACCGAGATCGAGGTCGGTCTCGGCGCCGTCGTCTGTCACGAAAACTTCCCCATGCTGGAACGGCGACATCGTTCCCGGGTCGACGTTGAGGTAAGGGTCGAACTTCATGATTGTCACGCGCATACCGCGCTCAACGAGAAGCCGTCCGAGCGAGGCAGCTGCAATCCCCTTCCCGAGCGAAGAAACGACTCCCCCCGTGACGAAGATGTAGCGCGTCTGTTGGCTGGAATTACCCTGCATTAGTCACTGCTCCCGTCATAAAGGCATCCCAGCGCGCATTGGCACGCTCCAGGTCTTCTTCCGTATCGATTCCGCTCGCCGGCGGCTCGCTCGTAACGGCGACACCGATCGGCAATCCAGCTGCAAGCGGTCGCAGTTGCTCCAGCCGTTCGATCTCTTCGAGCGGATGGGGCGGCAACGAGACCCATTCTCGAAGCGCCTCCCGCGAATAGGCATAAACGCCGATGTGCTGCAACGTGCGCTCACCAAGCTTGACTCGATCAGCCTGGTCCCTCAGGTAAGGTATCGGGGCGCGCGAGAAGTACATCGCCCTTCCGTCATCTCCTACTACGACTTTCACCAAACTTGGCGTCTCGAGTATTTCCGAGCTGGCTCGCGAAGCGGCCGTTCCGATGGGAAATCTCCCGCTCGAGACCAGCTGCGCCGCACCCCGCACCGCCCCGGGTCCGATAAACGGCTCGTCGCCTTGCACGTTGACGATAGTCGAATATCCATGGAACCTGGGTTGCACCGCTACTTCTGCCACCCGCTCGGTACCGGAGGAGTGACGACCGCTCGTCAGGACACACTCTGCCCCTGCCTCACGGGCCGCAGACGCGACGGATTCGTCGTCGGTAGCCACCACGACGGCGTCAGCCACGTTCATTTGAGAGATTCTTTGCCAGACCCGGACGATGAGGGGGAGTCCGGAGAGGAGACGGAGGGGTTTGCGGGGGAGGCGCATGGCGCCGAGGCGCGCCGGAATCACCACTAGCGTCCCCATTAACCACCTGTTTTCGCGCGACACGATGCAAAAGTCACGCTCAGTAATATACCAACGGGGTATAGTCCGAGCAAACCGACTTCAGATCAGGGCGAAAGCGATGCTCCGAAGGTCACGGCGGATCTGCGCGAGAATGGAGAGCGATTGCTCGCTGGGTCGATGCTGAAATCCACTCGTAGCAGACTGACTCCGACGCCGATACCGACGTTCTGAATCAGTCGTGGAATCCCGCTGATACCGGCATTACCAGCCGCGTATTTGAGAGCGATGAATGGATTTCCAACATACGGTAGTTGAATCTGGTTGATGGGGATCACGTAGTCGCCCGACACGAACAACAGTCGATCACCGCCGAGAGCGAGGAGATCGACCGTTGCCAGCGTGCCTGCGCCGCCGAGGTAGGCGAACCGCTGGGCGAGCTCGCTCCCGCCGCCGCCGGTGAGAACTGTGTGACCTTTGAAGGTGAAGGTCTGACTCCCGAAAGTTGGGAAGCTGAGCTTCCCGTCCAGGGTTGCCTGGGTGAAGTTGTCGACGACCGGACAGAAAAGGCCACTGGGCGTAGCGAAACATTCCGGCTGGCTGATGCGCAGCGATCGCTCGAGCGTCGCGTCGACCTTGGCGTCGAGCCCGCCCTTCACAACCTGCAGTGCAGTTCCGCCAAGGATCGAGGCAATGTTGCCCTTCAGCACCGGGGGATTCGGTCGACGCATGCGCAGCTTCCCTTTGCGGCCAAAAAAACTCCACGGCGACTTTGTCGGTGCCAGCGAGCCGGTGGACCAATCGCGCTCGAGATTCGCGCCGAAGAACGGCGTATAGCTCACCGAGGCGCGAGTTATCGTCGTGGCAAAGCGAGCTGACGCGCGATCGCCGCGGAAATAGTTACGGGCATCGCTTCCGACGAAGAGTGAAGCCAACGAGTTGGTGAGGTCGTCGCGTATCCATGAATCGCTGGTAAAGGTGCCGCGGCCGACAAAGAACCTGAGCTCCTGACTGTCACCCGGGCGGATCACACCTTCCAGCGACGGATCCCATTTGCCGAGATTTGAGCGGTAGGTAACGATCCCGTCTACGTCGAGTCGTCCCTCACCCATCTCGAGCTTGGGACCCCACGGCAGTGCGAGCCCATTCACTCGATCGTAGGTCGGGATTCGCAAGCCAAGTCCGAGCGGCAGTGAAAGCGGATTGTCGTGGTACTCGGCGTATGCAGTGTCAGGAGCAGCCGCAGTCGTATCCTGGGCGCGCAATGGAGACACGACGACTGTGATTACCAGCAAAAGCTTAAACCGCGTGCACAGCCTCATCGAGAGATCGTGAGAAAGTTGCGAAGGATCTCCTTACCACTTTCTGTAAGGATCGATTCCGGGTGGAATTGCACACCCCATACCGGATACTGGCGATGCCTGATCGCGTGGATCTCTGTTGTGTCGTCCTTGGCGCGGGCAACCACTTCAAGCTCGTCCGGCAGCGAGTCGGATTGAACGACCAGCGAGTGATAACGCATCACTTCGAGCGGACTCGGAATGTTGGCAAAGATTCCCGCTCCGTCATGCGTGATGCGAGATGTCTTGCCGTGCATGAGAGTGCGCGCGCGCACGACCTTGCCGCCGTACGCTTCGCCGATCGCCTGGTGACCAAGACAAACGCCGAGGATAGGAATCGTCTTGCCCCAACGTTGGATCGCGGCGACGCTAATTCCCGCCTCCGATGGTGTACACGGGCCCGGAGAGATAACCATGCGCTTGACGCCCATCGCGCCGATCTCATCAACGGTGATTTCGTCGTTGCGTCGAACGACAGGTCTCTCGCCCAGCTCGCCGAGATATTGGACGAGGTTGTAGGTGAAGGAGTCGTAATTGTCGAGGACAAGCAGCATCGCGAATTCTAGCGGATGTCAGGCGCGTGGGTGAAACTGCTTGTGAACCGTGCGCAGGTATTCCCGATCGACATGGGTGTAGATCTGCGTCGTTGAGATGTCGACGTGACCAAGCATCTCCTGCACCGCTCGCAGATCAGCGCCGCCTTCCAGAAGGTGCGTCGCAAAGGAATGACGGAGCGTGTGGGGCGAAACGGGCTTGGTAATGCCAGCCTGATCGACATATTTCCGCAGGATTTTCCAGGCGCCCATGCGAGACAGCGGCTGACCGCGGGCATTCAAAAACAGGATGCCCTTCCCTTCGCCCTTCTCCAGCTTGGGTCTCAGCTCTCGCAGATAAATGGCAATCGCACCGATTGCCCGGCGACCGATTGGCACGAGTCGCTCCTTGGCGCCCTTGCCGAACACGCGAACCAGATGGTCCTGAAGCATTACATCGCGCACGCTGAGTGAGATCCACTCGGAAACGCGGAGCCCCGCGCCATATGCCAGCTCCAGCATCGCTCTGTCGCGGAATGCCAGCGGCTCGTCGAGCGACGGTGCGGTCAGAAGCTTGTCGATTTCGTCGACGCCGAGAACTTCCGGCAGCGTCCGCCACTTTTTCGGCGTCTCCAGCCGTTCGCTCGGATCGCGCACGACATGGCCCTCGGCCAGCAGGAACTTGAAGTAAGTGCGAACGGCCGAAACGTTTCGCCTGATCGAGGCGGCAGAGAGCCCGAGATCCTTCAAATGGTAGACGTACTCGCGCAGCGTGCGTGCGCCGACATCGATCGGTGATTTGGCGCCTTTTACGCTGGCGTATGCAACGAACCGCGCGATGTCCAGCTTGTAGGCACGGCTCGTCTGCACGGACGCGCCTTGTTCCAGGGCGAGAAAGTCGTCGAAGCGCTCAACAAAAAACGCGCGGGCAACTGCGTCGTCGAGTGAGTTACTCACGCTTTCTCGCGTGTCGTTTCCATAGCCAGATCCCCAAGACCAGCAGCACGATCGCGACGGCAATCGCCCCCGCAACTTTTCCGGAACGGACGAGGTAGCTCTGGACGAGATCCCAATTATCACCGGCCCGGAATGCCAGAAACGTAATCAGCCCGAACCAGACCGCGGATGCACTGGCGATGGAGAGCATCACCTTGAAGGCGGGTAGCCGCATTGCCCCGGCGAACGGAGGCACGATGGCGCGAACTCCCGGTAGGAAACGGCTGACGAACAAGCCCGGGAACCCGTACTTCTTGTGAAGCTTCTTGATGCGATCCTCTGCATCGGGCCCGGCGTATTTCTCGATTCGACGCAAAAACGCCTTGGCGCCGAAGCGTCGACCCAGCGTGTATGTCACGGCCGCTCCGGCGAGGTTACCGAACCAGCCGAGGAAGAAAACAGTGAATGGTGATCCGTGCGCCCGGTCAGCAAGGAAGCTTCCGAAGGCAATTACTGCATCGGAAGGAAACGGAGGAAAAAAATTCTCGAACGCCGAAAGTGCGACTATCGCGACGTAAAGCGACCCGAGAGGTAGGTTTCCCAGCCAGTCGGTAATTGACTGAAGCATTCGCTAGCGATTCCCTTTCAGGGTGGCGACCGCAATGCAGGCGAGACCCTCTCTACGCCCGATCCAGCCCATTCCTTCGTTGGACTTCCCTTTGACGCTCACGCTCGCGGAATCGATACCGAGCGCAGCTGCCAGACGCGCTCGAATTTTGTCACGATGTGGTGTCAGGCGCGGCGTCTCGGCGACCACGCAGACATCAACCTGGTTGACTTTGTAGCCGGCACCGTGAACGCGCTTCACCGCGGCTTCGAGCATGATTATCGAATTACGGTTCTTGTTGGCCGGATCGGTATCGGGAAACATCTCGCCGATGTCGCCGAGGCCAGCAGCGCCCAGAATAGCGTCAGTTATAGCGTGGCAGATTGCATCGGCATCGGAATGGCCATCGAGCCCGATATCCGATGGAATGGAAACGCCGCCGAGTATTAAAGGGCGGCCGCGGGCGAAGGGGTGGGAGTCGTAGCCGACACCGACGCGGAAATCCCCGTCGTGCTCACGCGGCATCCGCGTGGATTGCTGGCGGATCGATGAGCGTGTAGTCCTGTTTTCGCCGCGCCGGAGTGAACCCAGCGTCGCGAATCAATAGCTCCATCTCGGCGATTGATGTGCGGTGGGTTGTGTTGGCAGCGGAGACGACGTTCTCCTCCAGCATCAGGGAGCCGAAGTCGTTGCAGCCGAAGCGGAGCGCGATCTGGCCGATCTTCATCCCCATCGTTACCCAACTCGACTGCAGGTTGGGCACGTTGTCGAGAACTATTCTGCCGAAGGCGACGGTGCGGAGATACTCGGTCGCACCCGTCTTCGGCTGGTGCGACATCGTCGGTGTGTTCTCAGGCTGCAGCGGCCAGCAGATGAAGGCAGTAAAGCCTCCGGTGCGCGCCTGAACTTCCTTCACCCGCTGCAGGTGTTCGAGACGCTCGGCGAGGGTTTCGCCGAGGCCGTACATCATCGTGACCGAAGTCTTCATGCCCTCGTTGTGTGCCAGCTCCATGATCTCTAGCCAGCGATCAGCGCCTGCCTTTTTCGGTGCGACAATGTCGCGGACGCGCTGAACCAGAATCTCACCGCCACCACCAGGGATCGAATCCAGGCCGGCTTTGCGCAGCTCGCGGATGACTTCAATTGCATCCATGCGGAACAGCTTGGAGAAGAAATCAACTTCACTCGGACTGAAGCCGTGGATGTGGATCGGGTGATTGCGCTTGATGTACCGCATCAAGTCGAGGTACCAATCGAACGGGATGTACGGGTTGTGCCCGCCCTGAATCAGGATCTGGACGCCGCCGAGCGCCTTGAGCTCTTCAATCTTCGCCCCAATCTGCTCGAAGGAGAGCGTGTACCCTTCGCCGTGCTTCGGCCGCCGGGCGAAGGCGCAGAACCCACAGTCCGCGACACAGACGTTGGTGTAGTTGATGTTGCGATCGATGATGTAGGTCACCGTATCGCCGGGATGTTTTTCCTGGCGGATGCGATCCGCTTCCGCGCCCAGCTCGAGCAGCGGGGCGTTGGTGTAGAAGTCGAGGAGATCGCTGGATTCGCTCATGCCGCGGGAAGAAAGGTAAGAGTGCCGTTCGGAATTCTGCCACGTTCGACGAGCCGGCGATAGAACTCGGTCAGTCCGGCCAGATGCGGATACGACAGTCCGTAATCGAGACCCGACAGGTACTCGTTGCAGATGTTCTTCGCGACGCCCGTGGCGCGATGCGCCTGAGTGGCGAGCTCGGAGAGATTCTGCAGCCCCCAATCGCGCGACGCGATGAGGCCGGAGTGGGCGACAAGCGCTTCCTTGACGTTGGTGAAACGCTGCGCCACCCAGACGGCGAAGACGAACGGCTGGCCGGTCCAGTCCTTCCACATTTGCCCGAGATCGTAGAGGTGCGGGTACCGGTCGCGGTGGTTCGAACCGAGGACGAGTGCCGCGTCGCCAATCACGAGCCGCGCGTCGACATCGGTGCCGTCGAGGTCGACGACGTCGCTGACCTCGGCATCACCCGGCACGAAATGAGGCCGCGCGTGCCAGACGTTCTCGAACAACAGCTCCAGCAGCGCGACGCTGGTCATCGAGCTTCTGCTGACGATAACATTCCGCCCGGTCAGCTCTGTCGCCGGCCGCTTGGAGAAAAGCATCACCGAGCGAACCGGGCCATCACAGGAGATTGCCAGGTCCGGCAGCAGCAGATAGCGCTGCGAGTCACGCGCGTATTCGACGGCAGACACGACAGAGATGTCCAGCTCGCCTGCGCTCATGCGGCGGTTGAGATCCGTGGGCACACCGTCGACGAGCTCAGCGTCGAGTCGGACGACGCCACGGTCGATCGCGCCATAAACCGGATAGCAGTTGACGTACGGAATGCGACCAATCTTCATCTGCCGGGAACGGCTGAATGGCGGCGGTATCTTCATCAGGCCGCCACCGCACCCTGCCCGTTGGCGCGGGGACCCGCGCGATCGAACACACGCAGCACGTTGTAGAACGAGTCGCGCTCGGCGGGAATCTTTCCCGCAGTCCTGATCAAGTCGAGAATCTCGTCGAGACTCAGACCCTGCGCGGTGTGAGCGCCGGCTTCGTGATAGATCTTCTCGCGCACCACCGTCCCCTCGAGGTCGTTGACGCCGAATGCCAAGGACGTCTGCGACAGGAACGGCGTGACCATGATCCAGTGCGTCTTGATATGATCGAAGTTGTCGAGGAATAAACGGCCGACAGCGAGGTTGCGCAGATCGTCAAATCCCGTCGTTGCGGTTCCCTGCCGGCCAAGCTCGATCCCGAGCTGGTTGTTGTCGGGGTGATAGGCGAGCGGAATGTAGGCGAGGAATCCATGCGATTCGTCCTGGAGATCGCGGAGCATGGAGAGATGCTCGATGCGGTCTTCGATAGTCTCGACGTGGCCGTAGAGCATGGTGCAGTTCGAGCGGATGCCAAGGCGATGCGCTGTGCGATGGACCTGAATCCAGTCTTCACCGGCTAGCTTCTTGTCGGCGATCGTCATGCGAACGCCTTTGCCGAAGACTTCGGCGCCGCCGCCCGGCAGCGTGTCGAGACCGGCTTCACGCAGAGTTGTGAGAACCTGCTCGATCGAAAGTTTATCGATGCGCGCGATGTGCGCGATCTCCACCGCGGTGAGAGCCTTGATGTGCACGTGCGGGTGCCTTGCCTTGAGCCCGCGAAACATCTCGCTGTAGTACTCGAGGCCAGCCTTCATGTCGAGCCCGCCGACGATGTGGAACTCTTTCGTCAGGCCATTGGCCGCCGATTCTGCCTCCGCATAGACCTGCTCGAGCGTGTAGTGATACGCGCCCTCTTCCTTCGGCAGGCGGGCAAAGGAGCAAAACACGCAGGTCTTGCGCAGATAGCAGACGTTGGTCGGATTGATGTGTTGGTTGGCAGCGAACGTCACGACGTCGCCATGCTTCCGGCGATTTGCGTAGTCAGCGATCGTGCCGAGGCCGAGCAGATCCGGCGATGTGAAAAGCAGCTTCGCGTCGGCATGAGAAAGCCGAGTTTCTGTGAGGACTTTCTCGCCCACAGACCTTAGGTCGCGATCTCTGATTTTCCCGAGGTCCAGCGCGAGCCCGGCGCTCATGGACTCAGTTCTCGAAGCGTTTGATGGCGAGGGTGGTGTTGTGACCACCGAAGCCGAAGCTGTTGCTGATGACCGCGTCGACTTTGCGTTCGACGCAAACGTTGGGCGTGTAGTTGAGATCGAGCTCGGGATCCGGGTGATGGTAGTTGATGGTCGGCGGAATGACGCCGTTCGTGAGTACCATCGTACTGATGACGGCTTCGACCGCGCCCGCGGCGCCGAGCATGTGGCCGGTGGCCGACTTGGTCGAGCTGACATTGACGCCTTTCGCGGCGTCGCCGAACACGGCCTTGATGGCGCGCGTCTCGTTGAAGTCGTTGGCGGGTGTCGAGGTTCCGTGAGCATTGATGTACTGAATGTCTTTTGGCTCGAGACCAGCGTCCTTCAAAGCGCGCTTCATGGCGCGCTGGGCACCCTCGCCTTCGGGTGCCGGAGCGGTGAGGTGGTACGCGTCTCCGGTAGCGCCGTATCCCACTATTTCAGCGTAGATAGTCGCGCCGCGATTGAGTGCGTGCTCCATCTCCTCGAGGATCAGGATCCCGGCGCCTTCGCCCATGACGAATCCATCGCGAGTCGCGTCGAATGGGCGCGACGCCGTCTCGGGCGAATCGTTGCGCTCCGACAAGGCCTTCATGTTGGCAAAGCCACCGATGGCCATTGGTGTGACGGTCGCTTCGGCTCCGCCGGTTATCATGATGTCGGCATCGCCGTACTGGATCGTCCTGAACGCATCACCTATTGCATGAGCACTGGTAGCGCAAGCTGATACCGTGGCGTAGTTTGGGCCCTTCGCATTGAAGGTCATCGAGACGATGCCGGCGGCGATATCAGCGATGAACATCGGGATGAAGAAGGGGGAGATCTTCGTGACCCCGCGCTCACGATAGACATCGTGTTGTTCCTCGAAGCTTTTCAGGCCACCGATGCCGCTGCCAATGATGACGCCAATACGATCGGGATCCATTCCGTTGCTGCCGTTGGCGAGGCCGGCGTCCTTCATCGCCTGGCGAGCCGCAGCTACAGCATACTGGGTGTACTGGTCAGCTCGCTTAGCTTCCTTCCGATCCATGTATTGAAGCGGATCGAACCCCTTCACTTCCGCCGCAAAGCGGACGGGGAAGGTCGACGCATCGAACTTGGTGATGGGCGCGGTTCCCGACTTCCCTTCAATCAGGGACCGCCAGGTCGTCGCCACATCGTTGCCGACCGGGGTGATCGCCCCCATGCCGGTGACGACGACTCTTCGCTTCATTACGCTCCGACCTTCTGGTTCAGGTAGCCGAGCGCGTCACCGACGGTGCGCAGCTTCTCAGCATCTTCGTCAGGGATGTCGATGTTGAACTCCTTCTCGAACTCCATCACGAGCTCGACGATGTCCAGGCTGTCGGCACCGAGATCCTCGATGAAGCTCGCTTCGTTGGTCAGCTTCTCACGCTCCACACCGAGCTCTTTCTCGATGATGTCTTTGACCTTGTCGGAATTGTCGGACATTGGATGGAATTCCTCGCGTTTGTGGGAGTACCCGGTAATATACCTAACCGAATATATGATACAAAGTTACGGTGAGGACTGAGGGATTAGGACCAACATAGTAGTCCGGACTTCGGACTGATTGAGGATTTCGGAAGGAGAACACGCCTGTGAAGGGCGATGTTGTTCCGTCCGAGTCCTCACTTAGTCCGCAGTTCGGAGCACTGGCAGTTTCGTCCGAACCCCTCAGTCTTCGTCCTCATTACATCACCATCCCACCGTCCACGACGAAGACCTGGCCGGTGATGTAGGAGGCAAGGTCCGAGGCGAGGAAAGTGACCATGGCGGCGACGTCCTGCACGGTGCCAAGTCGTTCAAGTGCAATCTGTTTGCCGAGAGCCTCACGGGCTTCGGGGGTCATCTTCGCGGTCATTTCGGTCTCAATGAATCCCGGAGCAACCGCGTTGACGAGGATATTGCGCGACCCAAGCTCCTTGGCAACCGACTTCGTCAAGGCGATGAGGCCCGCTTTGCTAGCTGCGTAGTTGGCCTGCCCCTTGTTGCCGATCAGTCCGACGATGCTGGCGACGTTTATGATCCGACCGCCACGGCGCTTCATCATGCCCCGCGAGACGGCGCGAATGCTGGCGAACGCACCGCGCAGGTTGGCGTTCTGCACGGCATCCCAGTCTTCGTCCTTGAGGCGCATCACGATGTTGTCGCGGGTGATACCAGCATTGTTCACCAGGATGTCGATGGAGCCGAACGCCTTCTCGACATCGTCGATGAGCTTGGTGACGGCAGCCGTATCGCTGACATCGGCGGCGAATCCTTTGGCGCCATTTCCGATTGCCTTTGCGGCTTCATCCGCGCGCTCCTGATCGCGTCCAACGACAGCGACGCGCGCGCCCGATTCCGCAAAGGCTTCGGCGATAGCGCGTCCTATTCCCCGCGTGCTGCCGGTGACCAACGCGTTCTTGCCGCTCAAGTCGATTTTCATCAGGCGACCATCTGAAGAAGTTTGTCGACGTCCGCCGCCGTGCCGCAGGCGAAAGTTTTCGCTCCCTTGACGAGGCGGCCCATTAGTCCGGTGAGGACGTTTCCCGGCCCCATCTCCACGTAGAGTGCATCGGGAAAGTGCTGGGCGATGTTTCGCATCTCCGTCGACCAGCGTACGGGAGATGTGAGCTGCTTCAGCAGAAGATCCTTTGCATCGACGGCGGTCGTCGATGCATCGGCAGTCACGTTGGAGAAGACCGGAAACGCCGGATCGGTGAACGCAGAAGTTGCGATCGCATCTGTAAGTCCCACCACGGCCGGCTCCATCAGCGGAGAATGGAATGCGCCGCTAACCGGTAGCTTCAAGGCGCGCTTGGCGCCCGCTTCCTTGGCGAGCTCCATCGCGCGCTCGACGCCGGAGACCTCTCCCGAGATCACTACCTGCTCGTCGGTGTTGAAGTTCGCGGGGACGACAAGCCCCTGCTCCTTGCTCGCCCGCGCGCAAATCTCTTCGATCGGAGTCGATGTCGTGCCGAGTACTGCGGCCATTGTACCGGGACGCGCAATGCCGGTCTCGAACATCAGCTCGCCACGCCTTCTCACCAGCTTCGCGGCACCAGGCAGGCTGATGGCGTCGGCGCCATGATAGGCGGTGAACTCACCGAGCGAATGTCCTGCGGCTGCGCGAACGTGGGGCCACAAAAGCTCTTTGGTGAGTGCCCACACAGCAGCTCCGTGCGCGAAGAGCGCCGGCTGAGCGTTACGGGTCGCGGTGAGCTCGTCCGCGGGGCCTTCGAAGCATAGTCGGCTGAGATCGGTGCCGAGCGCGGCATCGACTTCCCCGAAAACTCCTTTGGCGACCGGAAAGGAATCAGCGAGGTCCTTTCCCATTCCCGGCTTCTGTGAGCCTTGCCCGGGAAAGAGCAGTACGATGTCCACCGCTCAGAAGCGAACGACCATTGACGCCCAGGTGAATCCGGCGCCAAAGGCAACCATCATCACCGTCGATCCGTCTTTTATCCTTCCAGACTCAATTGCTTCGTCGAGCGCGATCGGAATCGAAGCCGAAGACGTATTGCCGTACTTGTCGACGTTGACGTAGACCTTATCCATCGGGATGCCGGAATGCTTCGCAGTTGCCTCGATGATGCGCACATTGGCCTGGTGTGGGATCAGCAGATCAATATCGGAGCCGGTAAGGCGCGCACCATCCAGCGCTCTGTCCGCTGCATCGGACATCGATCGCACTGCGTGCTTGAAAACCTCGCGTCCCGCCATCTTCACGAGGTGAGAGCGTTTCTCGAGCACTTCGGCCGACATTGGGATCGTCGCGCCGCCTTCAGGACGATAGAGGAGGTCAGCCAACTTGCCATCGCTTCGCATGTAGGCGGAAAGAATTCCTTTGCCGTGATGGCGGCTTTTCTTTACCACCGCTGCGCCGGCTCCGTCTCCAAATAGCACACACGTCGAGCGATCCTTCCAGTCGACGATCGCGCTCATTTTCTCCGAGCCGATGACGAGGGCGGTCTCGGCGGTGCCGCTCATGATCAAACCCTCGGCGGTGCTCATCGCGTAGAGCCACCCCGCGCAGGCAGCGCCAATGTCGAATGCTGCGGCGCGCGTTGCGCCCAGCTCGGCCTGGATGTCGACCGCGGTCGCTGGGAGAAGTCGGTCGGGAGTGGCAGTGCTGAGAACGATCACATCGATCTCGCCAGCGTGGACGCCAGCTTTTGCCATCGCCTGGCGTGATGCATCCGCCGCCATCGAGCAGGTCGTCTCGCCATTTCTTGCGAGACGGCGCTCGACGATGCCGCTCCGCTCGAAGATCCACTCGTGCGACGTCTCGATGCCGATCGACGCGAAGTCGTGATTGGTCATCACGTGGGCTGGCAATCCGCGCCCGGTTCCGGTGATCGCGGCGATAGGTCTCTTCATGCCGACTCCGCTACGGCGTTGATCAGCGGCTCCGCCGCTTCGAGCTTCCGGCCGATCTGATCGTTCATGCGAGTCTCGACCGCGCGCACCGCGACTTTGATTGCGTTCTTGATTGCGCGCGGCGGAGAATTGCCGTGGCAAATGATGCTGACCCCGCGACAGCCGAGGAGGGGCGCACCACCGTATGCGGTGGAGTCGAAGCCACTAAGGGCAATCCTGACTTGTTCGGCATCGATGCTCGGATGCTCACTGAGGACGCGCACCATTAGCGGAGCGACCGCTTCGTAGAACTTGAGCACGACGTTGCCGACGAAGCCATCGCAGATGACGACATCGAACGTGCCACGGTCGCTCGCGCCGGCGGGAAGATCACGACCTTCGATATTGCCGTGAAAGTTGAACCCGGCTTTCCGGAAGAGCACGTGCGCCTCCTTCACCACAGCGTTTCCCTTCTCCGGCTCCTCTCCGATCGAGAGGAGACCGATCGAAGGATTGGGGCGGCCAAAGATGCACTCAGCGTAAACCGCGCCAAGCCAGGCGAACTGGAGCAGCTCCTTGCTCGAGCAGTCGACGTTCGCGCCAGAATCGATGACAATCACCGGATTGCGAGCGGTCGGAAAAACGGTGGCGATGGCCGGCCGAGTGAGACCTGGCTGCAGCTTTAGCAGCATCGCGGACGATGCCATCTGCGCGCCGGTGTTTCCGGCCGAAACAAACGCGTCCGACTTGCCGTCAGTCTGGAGCTTGAGTCCGACGATCATCGAGCTTTTGGGCTTCTTGCGCAGACCGGCAGTCGGCTTTTCCGACATCGCAATGACATCGGGCGCCTCGACGATCTCTATGCGATTACGCTTGCTCGCCGCCGCAGAATGTTCGCCGGAGAGGAAACTGGAGAGCTGCTTCTCGATGACCGATGTCTGCCCGACAAGCTGCACCGTGTGCATCCCATCGAGCTCCTGCAAGGCGAGTAAAGCGCCGGCGATTGTAGCTTTGGGAGCGAAATCTCCCCCCATCGCGTCCAAAGCTATCCGCGCCAAACTACGCTTCCTTCGGCTCTACTCGCTGTTCGCCTGCATAGTATCCGCACTCTTCGCAGACATGATGCGGGCGCTTCATGCTCTGGCAGCGCGGACATTTCTGGATGACAATCGCGGGCGCGATCTTGTGAGTATTGCGCGCGCGCTTCTTTCGCTTCGATGTGCGTCGCTTCGGGACGGCCATTTTTTCTGTTCCTTAAGGTTGTTGCGAGCTAGTGCGACTTGCTTTTGTGCTTGAGCAATGCGTCCCAGCGCGAATCGGTCTTGGTTGTCGTACAGTTGCACGTACTTTCGTTCAAATTGGTGCCGCAAGTCGGGCACAAACCCTTGCAATCTTCCCGGCATTGAACGTACGCCGGGACCGTCAATAGCCAGGTCTCTCTGATCGCCGCGCGAAGATCGAGCATCCGCTCGTTGGGATCGTAGAGAAAGACATCGGGATCATCCGCTTCCTCCGCGCCGAGCTCGGCGAGAAGAAGGTGGACATCCTCATCGACCTCGACATCCACCTCCTCCAGGCAGAGACGGCACGGTTGCTCGAAGTGCCCCTCGATGCGACCGGTGAAATAGAACCTGCCTTCACCTGCAGATGACAGCCTGCCAGTCACCCGGATGGGCTCTGCCGGTCGGGTGTCTCCCGCTTCCCAGATTGGATCGTCCGGCTTGATCGAGCCATCAACGTGAACGGCCTTGGTCTCGAGCGAGCGGATGTCAAAGGACAGCATAAGCCCTTTAACCTAGCGGGTTTAAGGCCTCTATTCCAGTGAGGGTCCTAAGCTTTTTTGGGTTAGGAACTGCAACGTACGGCAGTTTCTCGTCGTTAGACGAGCTCCGCCTCCGGGAAAAAGAATCTCGACTCGCGGTCGGCGTTTTCATCGGAATCAGAAGCGTGGATCGCGTTCCGCTCCTTTGACTCGGCGTAGAGTTTCCGGACGGTGCCGGCCTCTGCCTCAGCGGGGTCGGTGGCACCGATGGTCTTGCGCAAGGCGGCAACGGCGTCGGAACGCTGGAGCACCATCGGCATGCACTTCCCGGAAGTCATGAATTTTACGAGCGGCGCGAAAAAAGGGCGCTCCCGGTGAACGGCGTAGAATGCCTGCGCCTGCGCTTCGGTAAGTCGCATCACGCGCGAGGAAATGATCCGGAAGCCTGCCTGCTCCAGGTGTGCGATGATAAGCCCTGTCTTACCCGAGCCGAATGCGTCGGGCTTGATGATGGCGAGTGTTCTGTTGCCAGCCATTTATTGTTCGATTCCTAGCGCAATGCGCGTTTGAGTAAATCCACAACGTCGATGGGCCGCTTCGCGACGCCGATGCCGTTTTCCTGGAATGCGTGCATTTTCTCCGCAGCTGTGCCGGCGGATCCGGAAATGATTGCGCCAGCGTGCCCCATCCGGCGCCCAGGAGGCGCCGTTTGTCCGGCGATGAAGCCAACGACCGGTTTCTTCATTTTTTCCTTGACGAACCGCGCTGCTTCCTGCTCGTCGGTGCCACCGATCTCACCAATCATGACGACGGCCGTGGTTGCCGGATCCTTCTCAAATGCCTCGAGGCAATCGATGAAGTTGGTGCCGTTGATCGGATCGCCGCCGATGCCAACGCATGTCGTCTGACCGATCTTGGCGCGGGTCATCTGATAGACGACCTCGTAGGTGAGAGTCCCCGAGCGACTCACCAGTCCGACCGGGCCGGGAGTGCAGATGCCTCCCGGGATGATTCCCACCTTCGACGCACCGGGCGAAATCAGGCCGGGACAATTTGGGCCGAGCAATCGCGAGCCGCGCTCCTTCACGAAGGGATAGACTTTCGTCATGTCCAGGACTGGAACCCCCTCGGTAATGCAGACAATGAACGGGATACCTGCGTCCGCAGCTTCCATCATCGCGTCGGCGGCGAATGGCGGCGGAACGTAAATCACCGTCGTATTCGCGCGGGTTCGCTTCACCGCTTCGGCGACGGTGTTGAAGATTGGAACGTTACCCTCGAACTTCTGACCGCCCTTGCCTGGGGTGACTCCCGCCACGACCTGAGTGCCGTATTCGATCATCTGCTTGGCGTGGAAGGAGCCGTCGCGGCCGGTGATCCCCTGGATCAGCAGCCGCGTGTTCTTGTCGATAAAAATGCTCACGCGGCTTTTCCTCCGGTCGCGAGAGCAACAGCCTTTTTCACCGCTTCGTCCATGTCGGTCATCGCCGACATCCCGTTCTCCTTCAGTATTTTGACGGCGATATCTTCGTTGGTCCCGGTGAGTCGGATCACCAGAGGCACCTTGAGCGGACTCTGTTTGATGGCGGTCACGATTCCATTCGCCACGTCATCGGTGCGGGTGATGCCGCCAAAAATGTTGAACAGGATCGTTTTCACGCTCGGATCGGCGGTGATGATGCGAAGAGCGGCAACCACCTTGTCCGGATTCGACGAACCGCCAATGTCGAGGAAGTTGGCCGGCTCGCCACCGTAATACTTCACCAGATCCATCGTCGCCATGGCGAGACCAGCTCCGTTCACCACGCACCCGACGTTTCCGTCGAGCTTGATGAAGGTAAGGTTTGCTTTTCTGGCGGCGACCTCGCTCGGCGCTTCGGCGGATTCGTCACGCAGTGCAGCGATGTCGGGGCGCCGATCGAGCTCGTTGTCATCGATGACCATCTTGGCGTCGAGTGCAACGACATCGCCGTTGGGCGTCGTGACCAACGGATTGATCTCGGTGAGGGAGCCACCGTTCTCGGAAAATGCCTTGTAGAGCTGCTGCAGGATTTGCGCGGTGGCGCGAACCTGCTTGATATCCGAGTAGATGAAAAAAGCAAGCTGCATGGCCTCGAATGTCTGCAGCCCGTAGCGGGGATCGATTGGGTGCCGGAGAATTTTCTCCGGAGTCCTTGCGGCAACTTCCTCGATGTCGATTCCGCCGGCCGGACTGGCGATGAACACCGCTCGTTTGGAAGCGCGGTCGACGATGATGCCGACGTACGCCTCGCTTTCGATCTCAGCGGCTGGTGTAACGAGAACCTTTTGGACCGGAAGGCCCTTGATGGAGAGCTTGAAGATTTGCGCAGCTACGCTCTTCGCTTCTTCAGGTGTCTTGGCGAGCTTGACACCTCCAGCCTTGCCGCGGCCACCGGCGTGGACCTGCGCTTTCACGACTACTGTCGTTCCGAATTTGCGCGCGATCTTTTCCGCTTCTTCCGCCGTCCTGGCGACCTCGCCTGGTGGAATCGGGATGCCATACTTCCGAAAAATTTCCTTTGCCTGGTACTCGTGAATGTTCACTCTTTCTCCAAACGTGTGGGTCGCACGCGTGTTCTCGATTTCATGGTTGTCTTGCTATGGAACGATCTCGGTACCGCCGGCGCCCTCTACTGCCGCTCTACCTTTGCTGAGCTCCGTAATAATGGCTCTGCCCTGTGTGCGACGCACGTAATCGGTCGCTGCAGCGACCTTCGGTCCCATACTTCCTTCACCGAACGCTCCTTCACTCGCCAGCCTTTCCGCTTCACTGACGGTCATCGAGCTGATGGCGCGCTGCGCGTCCGTGCCCCACCCAGTATAAACGGCATCGACATCGGTGAGAATCAGGAAGAGCTCCGCGCCAAGCTCTCTGGCAAGAACCGCGGCAGCGAGGTCCTTGTCGATGACAGCATCGACACCCTCGAGACCCAGCACCGCGTCGCGATAAATTGGAATTCCGCCGCCGCCGCACGCTATCACCAGCGAGTCGCGCTCGAGCAGTGTCGTGATTGTTCCGAGCTCGTGGATGGAAAGCGGCTTGGGGCTTCCGACCACGCGCCGGAAATGTCCCTTCGCGTCCTTCTTCACTGGATGGCCTTGCGCCCGCAGCTCCCGCGCGCGCACAGCCGACAGTCCGTGGCCAATGAATTTCTTCGGATCCTTGAGCGCCGGATCGTCGGCGGCAACTTCGACCTGCGTCAGCACGGTCACTACATCGCGCGTGTTGCCAGCTTTTCGCAGCGCATTTTCCAGTGATTGCTGCAGCATGTAGCCGATCCATCCCGCGGTGCCGGCGACGAGAACCCCGAGCGGAAGCGGCGCGACCTCGCTGCGAGCTTTCTCGTTGCGAACGAGCTCATCGCCGACCTGCGGGCCGTTCCCGTGAACCACAACGACGCGCCAGCCATCGAGCGCCAGGTCGACGATCGGCCCGAGGCTTTCGCGGGTGTGCCGAAACTGGTCGGCGATCGTGGATCGCTCACCCGGCGGCGAGAGCGCGTTTCCACCTATCGCAATAACGGCCGTGCGCTTTTCGCTCACCGATGCGACGCTCCAATCAGTGCACCGAGCGAGTCATAAGCGGCGGCAAACGCTTTCAGATCAGCAGCTGCCAGTGCAGCTCGCATGCGGTTGTACAATCGGCTAACCGCCGTCCGGAAGCTCGAGTCACTAGGCGCGCTTGTGCTGTCGGTAGCAACGGGCGACCACGGGGTCGTGGTCAGCTCCCGGGCAACTGCCGGCGCGCGGTAATCGGCAGCGTTCGGAAATGCAGTCATCCATGCCTGCGCAATCGGGTCTGGCATCGGGTCCGCAGCAATCATGATGCGGGCGGTCCGCGCATTCACCAACGCCGTCGCCGCGTGCCGGAAATAGCTCCGCTCTTCGCCGGCCAGGACGTAGTGCTTGCTCAACGGATAATTCGCGGAGGCTGAATAGAGCTCGAGCTTCCAGTAAAGGGTGTCAGCATGAAACAATGGCTCGACAATGCTTCCCTGCGCGAAAACCGGGGCTAAAGCGCGGATTCTGTTCCGCACGTCTCGGACTGTTACCAGTCTGGAGCGGCGCGGAATCGAGTCAGACAGTAAGTCAAATGCCTGGTAGGCCCATGCGTATCCTAGTCGCGAAAGACCGTCGCCGAGTCTCTGCCCAGCGACATCGAGCTGCGGGTCCGATACAACTACCAAACCACGCGCGCCTGGATACGCGAGGGAATCCTGGCGCAGCAGCTGTCGACTGGCGGCGTTCGAGACGACGCTGTCGAGTGCTGCTGACACCCCCGACTTTTGCATTGCCTCGTACGCTGCAGCGTTCGAAGCGTAGGCTTGTCGCGTAAAATCGGCGCGCGTCGCGGCGTATGGCCGCTCACGCACGATCTGCGCTGGGCGCGGCGTGAAGCGCTGCACCATCCAGGGAATGATCTCCTGGACGGCGACGGAAAGGACGACGATTACAGTTACGGCCACGAAGCTGGTGCGCAGTTGACCTGTCCATCCGCTCAGCAGCACGGTAATCGCACCGGCGGCAGTTGCGATCGAGAGCAACAGCAACCCCGGCAGGAGCCACCGATGGTCGACGTAGGAGAACACACCTTCGTCGCCACTTCCCTTGATCAACAGATCGTAGGAGGCGAGGCGATAGCTCCACATCGTGATCAGCAGCAGTAGCGACGCGAGTACACTGAGATGACGGCGAACGTGCGCACTCATGCGCAACCCGGCACGTTCCCAGCGCAATCCAGGAGTGAGTGAGTAAAGAATGACTACCAGGATCGAGACTGCGACGACGAGTAGCATCGCCCAGATGTAGACCCCTTTTTCAAACGGCAGCCAGGTCGTATAAAACGCGAGGTCGTGCTGAAAGTACGGATCGCTCTCGCGGAACGTGACGCCGAGCCGGGCGAGTGCGAGTGAAGTCCACGGTGGAAGCGCCGGCATCACCGCTGCGGCAAGGATGACAGCGAGGACGAAGGCGAATCGATCGATGTACTTGCGCGGCACCGCTTCGCCGAACTCCACGTTCGCCAGTCGTCGCGGCAGCGTCAGGACGCCGATGCTGCGGCCGAGTGCTGTCAGATTCAGGAAGGCGAGCAGAACGGCGACTACAGAACCGATTCCGTATATCAACAGCAAATCACTGGCGCGCTCCGTCCACAGCGGCGCTGCTGCAAGGGCGGCGTACCAGGTATAGTCGGCGTAGAGAGCGGACGCTGCGCGCCCACCGACCAGAACTACAGCCGCGATGACGACTCCGATGAGGAGGCGCCTGCGGGTTGAGGCCGTCACATCAAACCTTGACGCCTTTGGAGCGCAACCATCCCTCGATCTCCGTCTGGATCTTCTCGAGCTCATCCCTCGTGCGGGCTTCGAATCGCATCACCAGCACGGGTTGGGTGTTCGACGCTCGGAGCAGTCCCCAGCCGTCGCCGTAGAGTACGCGGACTCCATCGACGGTAATGACCTTGTGCTTCGAACCGAAATATCTCTTTGCCTCGTCGACAATGCCGAATTTCTTGTCGTCAGGGCAATCGAGGCGAATCTCAGGCGTCGATACGAAGCGTGTAACATCGGCGAGCTCCTCGCGAATTGTCCTTCCGGAATCGGCGAGGATGCGGAGGAGCCGCGCCGCGCCGTAGAGGGCGTCATCGAATCCGTAGAAGCCTTGGGAGAAGAACATGTGGCCGGACATCTCACCGCCCACTGGCGCGTGCGTCTCGTGCATCTTCTCTTCCATTAGCGAGTGGCCCGTCTTCCACATCACCGGTGTGCCGCCCGCCTTCTCGATTGCTTCCGGGAGTGCCTGTGATGCTTTGACATCGAACACTATAGACTGGCCTTTACCAGTGCGCGCAAGGGCATCGCGCGCGTAGACGATCACCAAGTAATCACCCCAGATAATTCCACCTCGATCGTCTACCACCCCGATTCGGTCCGCATCTCCATCGAAAGCGATTCCAATGTCGGCGTGATCCTTCTTAACGGCAGCAATCAGGTCATTCAGGTTTTTGGGAACGGTGGGATCAGGGTGATGGTTGGGGAACCGTCCATCGCTCTCGCAGAAAAGGCAAAGCGGTTTGATCCCCAGGCGTGAAAAGAGCTTCGGTGCAACTAGAGATCCGGCACCGTTGCCGCAGTCCAGCACTACCCTCATGTCGCCGGGAAGTTTTCCAACTCTTCCTGAAATGTCGTCGATGTAGCTGTCGATGACCTCTTCGTGGCGCAGACTCCCCTTCCCGCGTGGAAATTTTCCGGCCACCGCCAGATCGTAAATGTGCTGGATGTCGGCACCGTAGATCGATTTGGTGCGCAGTCCGAGCTTGAATCCGTTGTACTCGGGCGGATTGTGGGAGCCGGTGATTTGAATACCGCCAACGACGTCGAGTTTGTGCTGGGACCAATAGGCGAGCGGAGTGGGCACGACCCCGAGGTCGACGACGTCGACGCCGCCCGCCAGAAGTCCTCCTAAGAGCGCCTTGTGAAGTCCGACTCCGCTGGGCCTATTGTCCCGGCCCACACTCACCGCGCCAGCGACGCCTTTTTCGCCAAGAAACGCGGCGTAGGCGCCAGCGACTGCGGTAGCTACATCCTCGGTGAGGTCTTTTCCGGCGACGCCGCGAATGTCGTACTCGCGGAAAATCTCGCGCGAAAGCGCCATGCAGCCTCAGTGCGCCCGGAGCGCGACCTGATTGCTGCCGGCATCTGCACTTGGCTGGGTTTTCACCGCCGGAGCACTGCGCTGAGTGATCGAGACGATAGCGTCAGGGAACAGGCCGAAGATCAAAATGATCGCCGCAGACGCCCACACCACTGTGCTGGTCCAGCCGCTTGTACGCTCGGGGACAACCGCCGCCGAGTTACGGGGTTTCATGAACATCACCATCACGACGTACAAGTAGTATCCAGCGCTGACGACGCTGGTGACCACGAGCAGCACGGCGAGTCTGGTCTGCGGGTATGGGGATTGGAGTGCTGCCTGCAATATGTACCACTTGGCGAAAAACCCGATGCCGCCGAAAATCGGGAAGCCGAGCAAGGCCAGCATGAATATCGCCATCGCAACGGCGAGTCCGGGCCTGACACTCCACAAGCCCGCGTACTCCTCAACCGACATGTTGTCCTCACCCGGCTGGCCGAGCGCGACGATTACCGCGAATGCTCCCAGCGTCGCCATTGTGTAGGCGAACAGATAGAACATGAAGGCCGAGCTGCCGAGGCTGGTGCCGACGACTATCGCCACCAGGATGTAGCCAGCGTGCGCGATACTGGAATACGCGAGCAGCCTCTTGATGTTTTGTTGCGCCAGCGCCACCAGATTGCCTACGATCATGGTGACTGCGGCGAGCCACCAGATCGCCTCGTGCCAAACCGAGAGCAGCGTTGGGAACCCTTCCAGCCAAAGTCGGAAGAAGGCGGCGAATGCGGCCGCCTTTACCGCCGCCGCCATGTAGGCAGTTATCGGCGTCGGGGCGCCTTCGTAGACATCGGGTGCCCACATGTGGAATGGTGCCGCGGCGATCTTGAAACCGAAGCCGACGAGCACCAGCGCGATCCCGGCCAGCAGCAGTCCATTGTGCTCGAGACCGAAACGAGTGATGTTGGCCCTTATCTCGACGAAGTTCGTCGCCCCCGTCGCCCCGTAAACGAGGGCGATACCATACAACAGAAACGCAGTCGAAAATGCGCCGAGCAGGAAGTACTTGATCGCGCCCTCTGCCGAGCGCTCTCGGCGCCGATTGATGCCGACGAGTACATAGATCGCGATCGACATCAGCTCGATTCCGAGGAAGACGATGATGAGGTCGCGCGCTGCCGCAAGAATCATCATTCCCGATGTGGCCAGGAGCACCAGAACGTGTGTCTCACCGGGAGTGATTCCCTCGCGCACGTTGTACTCCAGTGACATCGCGATCGTACCGAGGGTGGCGATCAAAAGAATTTCGTCAGCTGCCCAGCGGAAATTGTCGACTGCGATCACGCCGATGGACGCGCTATATCCCTGGTAGGCGTAGTAGCCGACGGCCACCATCGTGAAGATGCAGAGCGCCATGCTAAGGATCCCGATGTTGCGCTGGTGCTGGTCACTCTCACGCCGCCAGCCGGCGAGGAGCAAAAGCAGCATCGCGCCGCTCATCAGAAGCAAATCAGGGCCGAGGGCTGCCGTGAGCTGGCCGGGCCTACTCAGGTCAAACGTCATCAGCGGCCGGCCTCGCCGATGGTCGCCACACTTCCGGCGCGCTGAACCCGATCAACCAGCAGCTGCGCCGAGCTCTCCATTCTGCGCAACACCGGCGCGGGGTAAACACCGAGCCAGATAATTGCCGCGACCAACGGCACCAGCAGCGCCAGCTCGCGTCTATTCAGATCCGCCAGGTGGGTATTCTCGGGTTTATCCAGCGGGTTGAAGAGAAGTCGTTGGAGCGCCCACAAGAGGTACACAGCAGCGAAGATGACTCCTGTCGTGGCGATGACCGCCAACACCGGATAAGTCCGGAACGATCCGATCAGCACTAGAAATTCACCAACGAACCCGTTCGTTCCCGGCAGTCCAATGCTGCTCAATGAGACGAAAGTGAGAACGGCAGCGAACATAGGTACGACTCGCGCTATTCCGCCATATGCCTCGATCAATCGCGAATGGCGACGCTCGTAGATGATTCCGACCAGAAGGAACAAGGCTCCGGTGGAAATGCCGTGGTTGATCATGACCATCATCGCGCCCTGCACGCTTTGCAGCGTCAACGCGAAGATGCCGAGCATTACAAAGCCGAGGTGACTCACGGAGCTGTAAGCAACCAGCTTCTTGAAATCCGGCTGCACCATCGCCACCAGCGCGCCGTAAATGATCCCAATGAGCGCGAGCACGAGGATGACCATCCTGATGGTGGGATTCATCGCCGCACCAGGAAACAGCGGCAGCGCAAATCTCAGGAAGCCGAAAGTCCCCATTTTCAGCATGATGCCGGCAAGAATCACCGAACCGGCTGTCGGCGCCTCGACGTGCGCATCTGGAAGCCAGGTGTGAAACGGAAACATCGGCACCTTGACTGCGAACGCCAGGAAGAAGGCCGAGAAAAGCCAGAGAGCCACACGCTGTGGCACCGAAGCGTTGGCGGCGAGCAGGTGATCGTAGCTGAAGTCGGGAGTTCCGGTCGCTCCCCTCATGTGCAATCCGAGATAGATGATTGCCACCAGCATCAGCAGCGACGGCAGGAAGGTGTAAATAAAGAACTTGATACTCGCGTAGATGCGGCGCTCTCCGCCCCAAATGCCGATTATGAAATACATCGGGACGAGCATCACTTCCCAAGTCACATAGAAGAAGAAGAGATCGCGCGCCATGAACACGCCCAGCATGCCGCTGGTCAGAATCAGCAGCAGTGCGTAATAGCTGCGCACCTTGGTGCGGATGCTCGTCCAGCTTCCGAGCGCCGACAGCGGCATGATGAAGGTCGTGAGCAGGATCATCATCAGCGCGATGCCATCGATACCGAGTGTAAAGCGCACGCCCCAGGTTGGAATCCACGACACGTCGATCGAGGCCTGCCAGCCAGTGTCGGCGGGATTGTAGGACCACCATAGACCGAGTGAGACGACGAACTCGAGCACGAACAGCCAGAACGCAACCTGTCGAGCGGCCGGACTCTCGACGCCGGCTCCGGTCTCATCGGCAGGACGCGCCGGTAATAACAGAACGATCACTGCTCCGACGAGCGGAATGAGCAGCAGCGCCGGCAGCACCCAACCGTTGTAGCCGATCGAATCAAGAAAGGCTGTCATCGGATCAGATCATCGAAGGGTGAAGGCGCCCAGTACTGCCAGCACTCCGACAACCAACGCCCATGCATAGATGCCGGTGTTTCCCGTCTGCAGTCGCGAGCCGATCCAGCCGAAACCGCGAGCCAGCGCCGCGCTTCCATTCACGAAAAGTCCGTCGATGATTCCGTTGTCGATTACCCGCCATAGGAAATTGCGAGACACAGCATATGTCGGCTCCACGACGGTTCGCTCGAGTGCCTCGTCGACATAGTACTTGTGGGCGACCACTTCCTCGAACCCCGCCTCGGCAACCGCATCCCGCTTCCGCGGCAGAGTTGCCGGCTTCAGTCGCAGCAGCGCGACGACGATGCCTGCCACGGCAATGGCAACCGCGACGCTGATGAGAGCCTCTTCGGTGGTCAGCGGGACTGGCGTTGCACCCGCGGTTATGCGCGCTGTCGCACCTCCGACGACCGGGTCCAGAAAATGTCCGAGCAGCTCGTGGGGTCCAAGCGTCACGATGTCAGTGATGACTTGCGGCAGATTGAGCCAGCCGCCAACAACGGTCAGAATGCCAAGAACGATCAGCGGGCCGGTCATTACCCACGGCGCCTCGTGCAGATACTTCTCTTCTTCCGTCCCGGTGCGCGTCGGCCCATGGAAGGTGTAGAGCATCATGCGGGTCATGTACACAGCAGTGAGGAATGCCGCCGCCAGCCCGATCCCGTAGATGACGTAGAGCAAGGTTCCACCCGGAATTCCGAGCCAGGTTGCGGAGGCGAGCGTCGACCCGTGTGCGCGCGCGAAAACGGAACCTAAGATCTCGTCCTTGGAGAAAAAGCCCGAGAGCGGTGGAATGCCGGAGATCGCCAGCGTCGCGATCCACATTAGAACGAACGTCACCGGCAGATAGCGCTTGAGACCGCCCATGTTGCGCATGTCCTGCGCGTCTTCGTGACTGTTCGTGTGGTGATACGCCGCGTGCATCGTGTGAATCACCGAGCCTGAGCCAAGGAACAGCAGCGCCTTGAAGAATGCGTGCGTCACCAGATGGAACATGCCCGACACGTAGGCGCCCACACCGACGCCGACGAACATGTATCCCAGCTGCGAAATCGTCGAGTAAGCGAGGACCTTCTTGATGTCCCATTGTTTCAGGCCGATTGTCGCGGCAAAGATCGCCGTAACCGCGCCGACGACTGCCACAGTCAGCGAAGCAACCGGCGAGAGCGCGAATAACGCTGCGCTGCGCGCAATGAGGTACACACCTGCGGTGACCATCGTCGCAGCGTGGATCAATGCGGATACCGGCGTCGGGCCAGCCATGGCATCGGGCAGCCAGATATAGAGCGGAATCTGCGCGCTCTTGCCGGTGCAGCCGAGAAACATGAAAAGGCAGATCGCGGTGACGAGGGCGCTATTCGAACCGAGATCGAGCGCCTTTGCGTTGACACCGATGAAGTCCAGCACGCCGATGTTCGCGAACAGCATGAACATGGCGACGAGAAATCCGAAATCGCCGATCCGGTTGACGATGAAAGCCTTGAGTCCAGCGTCGGCGTTGACCTTGTCGTTGAACCAGAACCCGATCAACAGATAGGAGCAGAGACCGACTCCCTCCCAGCCAACGAACAAGACGGGATAGTTGGCGCCCAGTACCAGCACCAGCATGAAGAAGACGAACAGATTGAGGTACGAGAAGAACCGCGGGTAGCCAGGGTCGTCGCGCATGTAGCCGACGCTGAAGACGTGGATCAGCGCTCCGACGCCAGTGACGACGAGCACCATCACCATCGACAATTGGTCGAGCTGAATCGCGGCATCGATCTGCAGCTCGCCCACCGGCATCCAGCTGAAATAGCGCTGGATGAACGGCGCTTCCGGATTGGTCGACGCCATCGCCAGCCAGATTGCCACTGCCAGTCCGAATGCAAGAATGAGAACGCCCGGACCGACGATACTGGTCAGCGTAGCAAAGCGATGACGCTTTATCGGGTGGTGCTCGTCTCCGGCAGCTGCGGTTTCCTCTCCGTGCGATGAAGTCGGGACGTCGACAGCCACCTCGGAGTGCGGATGATGATCGGCGGCACTGGGATCTGCAGGTCCAAAGTGCGCGCTACTCAGCGACAACAAGCCGTTGATGACGAATCCGGCCAACGGCAGTATCGGCAACAGCCACACCCATTCGGCGATGGTTCCCGAAAGCGGATGGAGGGACGTTGCGGTGCTCACTGCTGTCTGGAGCAGGATCATCCTTTGAGCAGGTTGATGTCCTTGAGATTGACCGTCTGGCGATGTCGGAAGATCGCTATGATGATGGCCAGCCCGACCGCTGCTTCAGCCGCCGAAACCGTCATCACGAAAACGACGAAGACCTGCCCCGCCGTACCATAAAACCTGGAGAAAGCCACGAATGTCAGGTTCACGGCGGTGAGCATCAGCTCGACGCACATGAAGATGATGATGGCGTTCCGATGAACGAGAACGCCCACTACGCCGATGATGAAAAGCGCCGCAGTGAGCGCCAGCGACTCAGCGAGCACCGACGCTTCTCCCGCGGGCAAGGATGACGGCGCCGGCAATTGCGACCAACAACAGGACGCTGGTTAGCTCGAAGGCGAGCAGATAATCCTTGAACAGCGGCGCCGCGATCTCGCCTACCGCATTGAGTTTCTGGAGCTGCTGGTCGTTGTAGTCGCGCGGTACGATCAACTGGGCAGGCAGCTTTACCCGAATGATGACCATGATCTCGCTAATAAGGCCGAGTCCGACGAGGCCTGCCGCGAGTCTCCAACCCAGACCGCGCGCATCCGCCAGCTCCGATGGGTGACCGAGGTTGAGCAGCATCACCACGAACAGAAACACCACCATGATCGCGCCGGCGTAGACCAGCACCTGCATCACGCCGATGAATTGCGCGTCGAGCATGACGAAGAGTGCAGCGAGGCTGAACATTGTGTTGACGAGCCAGAGTGCGGCGGCCACCGGACTCTTGCGGGTTACGAAGGTCAGCGCCGACGCCAGCGCGATGACTCCGAACAGATAGAAGTGAAAAACGTAGAAGAGCGGGTAGTGCGGCTCCATCACTGACCCTTCGGGTCTTCGGGATCCCACATCTCACAGACGGGATGCGTCTGATCCATCAGCCTCTGCAGATCGTAGACAAATCCCTCGCGACTATACTCGGAGTTCTCGTAGTGCCGCCCGACGTGGATCGCTTCCTCGGGACAGACTTCCTGGCAGTAGCCGCAGAAGATGCAGCGGAACTCATCGATCTCGAAGACGAGAGGGTATCGATTCCCTTCCTCGTCTTCACCTGGTACGAGCTTGATGCAGTTGGCTGGGCAGACTGTCGGACACAGTCCACAGGCGACGCATCTTGCCTTACCCGTTTCGGTGGTGAGCATGCGATGCGTTCCGCGCCAGCGCGGCGAGATCGGAGACTTCTCTTCCGGATACTGCGTCGTCACCCGCCCGTTGACGTCGAAGAGATGCTTTACCGTGAGCGCCATTCCCCTGAGCGTCGCCCTGATGTAGCTGACGTCCTCCACTGGCCGCTCCACCACCTTCACCTTGATTGCCATTATCTCACCGCCTCCGCCACGACGCCACGACGCCGATCCAACTGCCGCAGCTTCTCGATTTCTTTCGTGTGCATTCTGCCATAAGCCGGACTTATCAACCGTCCGCGATCGAGTATGGCGAAAAGGATGATGATCAGCGCGATGTTGATGCTGCCGAGAATCGCGCAATACATGATGCCGTGCTCGGCGGCATCAATTCCGGCTGCGCTCAGCCCCAGCATCACCGCCGCGATCAGCACGATGTAGACGAGGATGGTGGGCAGCAGAACCTTCCAGCCAAGCGACATCAGCTGGTCGTAGCGGAATCTCGGCAGCGTCCAGCGGACCCACATGAAGAGGAAAAGGAAGAACAGAATCTTCGCCAGGAAGATCCCGATCGACAGCAGCGACAGCCAGCCACTGTACGGGCCAATGTTGTCGTGTGCCGTGAACGGAACATCCCAGCCGCCAAAGAACAGCGTTGCCATCAGTGCACTCTGCGTCACCATGCTGGCGTATTCTGAGATGAAGAAGAGGGAGAACTTCATCGCGCTGTATTCCGTGTGATATCCCGCAATCAGCTCCGACTCGGCTTCCGGAAGATCAAATGGCAATCGGTTGGTCTCGGCGAACGCAGCGACCATGAAGACGAAGAAGGCGACAGTCAGATTGATGACGTTCCACCCACCCCAAGCCTGCTGATTGATGATCGAGTTGAGGGTGACGTTTCCCGCCAGGAGGAGAACAGGAATCGTCGACATGCCCAACGAGATCTCGTACGAAACCATCTGCGCGCTGGAGCGCAAACCGCCCAACAGCGCGTATTTGTTGTTTGATGACCAGCCGGCGAGGACGATCCCGTAAACGCCGAGTGAGGTGATCGCCAGAATGAACAGGAAGCCGACCGGAAGATCGGCAACAACCAGATCCACCCTGCCCCACCGCGTGGCGATCGGCGCGCCGAACGGAATGACGCACCACGCCGTCAACGCAGGAATGAAGGAAAGCACCGGCGCCAGAATGAAGAGCGGTTTGTTCACGCCTTCAGGCATCGTCTCTTCCTTCATGAAGTTCTTGAGGCCGTCGGCCGCCGGCTGTAGCCATCCTTTGCCAACGCGGTTAGGGCCGTGACGATCCTGAATCCACGCCGAGATCTTTCGCTCGGCGAGAGTCAGCATTGCGACGCCAACCATATAGATGGTGAAAATGATCAACAGCTTCAGGATCGTGAAACCGAGAAACGGCATCCCGCTCACCGGGGTGTAATTCGGATCGATCGCCTGCAGGAGCAGAAAGTGCGTGGCGCTCATGCCGCCCCGACCGCGATCGGAGTCTTCGGCCTGGTCGCCGGTGCATCGACGACCGGAAGCCCCCTGAAGCCGATAGTCTCGTAGCTCAATCCAGCAAAGGATTTGTGGGAGCTCGCCAGCCGGCTGAAGACATCCGATGGGAGGAAAAAGCTCGTCTGCTTTCCCATTGCGCCGAGGAGATCGCCGAGCACGAGCCAGCTCGGTCTCGTTTCTCCCGGAGCCTGACGCGCCTGAGTGAAACGCTGCACGCGTCCGCGCAGATTCGTAACCGTGCCCTCTTCCTCGGAGAAGTTGGCAATCGGCAGAACGACAGAGGCTCGATCGCTTCCGGTTGGCAGTACCGAGCTGATTACGATCACATCACTTGCACGCGAGAGCGCGGATGTATCGACACCGGCCAGGTCGTCACCGGCAACGACCAGGACATCGCCCTGTCTGAGTCCCCCCAGGAGATCCGTTGTCTTCTTGAATCCGAGAGTTTCGGCACCGTAGACGTTCGCAGCGCGCTCGCGACGGAGAGAGAGATCTTCCACTCCCGCCAGCGGCGCCTCCTCTCCTTCCTGAACTCTGAATGCACCGCCGCCGTCCTGCATGAGCTGCGTCAGCAGGAATAGCGACTCATTGGATAGCATCGGCGACGCTGCGACGAAGACTCTTTTCCCTTCGAGAGCACGCGCGGCGGCGGAGATCGCCATCTCCCAGCTAGCAGGTGTCAGCCCGTTCTTGCCGCGCACCATGGGCTGCTCGACGCGATCCTTTTCGTTCATCCAGCGATAGTTCAGGCGGCCCCAGTCACACATGAAGAACGCGTTCACGTACTCGTTGGGTCGTGGACGCATGCGCACGATCTGATTCTCGCGCGTCTCCATGATGACGTTGCAGCCCTGGGTGCAATTGGGGCAGATCGAAGCAGTCCGATCGAGCTCCCATGCGCGCGCCTTATTGAGAAAGTCTTTCGAGAGAAGAGCTCCGACCGGACAGAGATCTATGACGTTGGCGGCCCACGGGTGCGTCATGTCGCGACCTTCGAACTTTCCGATCAGCGCCCGATCCCCGCGCTCGCTGACGTTGAGCGTGGGCTCGTGGGCGACGTCGTCCATGAACCGCACGCAACGCGTGCAGAGAATGCAGCGGTTCGGGACGTACATCACATCGCCGCCAAAATCTTCGGCCGGGTTGAACCGCTTCGGCTCGCGGTAGCGCGAATCGAGTCGACCTTCCTGGTACGTGTAGTCCTGCAGCTCACATTCACCCGACTGATCGCAGATCGGACAGTCGAGCGGATGATTGATGAGCAGCATCTCGAGCACGCCTTTGCGCGCGTCGAGCGATTTCTCGGAGTAGACGTGGACTACCTGTCCTTCCACCACCGTCGTCGCGCAGGAGGGCGCCAGCTTGGGCGCCTTGTCGACCTCCACCAGACACATTCGGCAAACACCGGCGATGGGCAGGCCCGGATGGTAGCAGTAGTGCGGAATCAGAATTCCTACTGTCTTGGCCGCCTCGAGAATCGTCGTGCCTTCGGCAACGGTGACTGGACGACCCTCGATGGTGAGCTTTACCATCTTCTGCTCGGCCATTATGCCACCGCCGCAGCTACTGGGTGGAAGCGACGTCCCTGAATCAGAGCTTCGAACTCACTGCGGAATTTCTTGATACCCGACACTACCGGCACTGCGCACGAATCGCTCAGCACGCAGATGGTCTTCCCCGTCATCTGCTCGGCGATGTCGAGCAGGGTGTCGAGGTCTTCCATCGTTCCTTCTCCATCCCTGATCCGCTCGAGGATCTTTGTCGTCCAAGCCGTTCCTTCGCGACACTGGGTGCACTGGGCGCAGCTTTCATGAGCGAAGAATCTCGCGATGCGTGCAATCACAGTGACCATTGGTTGCGCATCATCGATGACGATGACGCCGCCGGAGCCGAGCATCGAGCCTTTCTCGACGAAGCCTTCGTAATCCATCAGCGTGGCTTCGGCCTCTTCCATGTTCTGAATCGGAACCGACACGCCGCCCGGGATTACTGCTTTGAATTTCCGGCCGTGGAGCGGTCCGCCACACAAGTCGTAGAGAAATTCCTTGAACGGAAAACCCATCACCACTTCGTAGGTGCCCGGCCGTTGGACGTTGCCGCAGACCGAATAGAGCTTCGTCCCGGTGCTCTTGGGGCTGGAGAGCGACATCTTCTTGTACCAATCAGCACCGTTCAAAAGGATGGGAGCCGCGGCGATCAGCGTCTCGACGTTGTTGATCGTCGTCGGCATGCCGAAGACGCCAGAAACCGCCGGGAACGGCGGTTTGATACGAGGATTTCCGCGGCGACCTTCGAGTGACTCCATCAGAGCCGTTTCTTCGCCGCAGATGTAAGCGCCGGCGCCCTTGTGTACGTGCACGTCGATGCGCTTGGCGCTGCCCATCGCGTTCTCGCCGATGATGCCGGCGGCGTAGGCTTCCTTTACCGCCTGCTCCATCCAATAGAGGGGCTCGGTGAATTCACCGCGGATGTAGACGTAGGCGGTCTCCGCTCCGATTGCATAGGCGGCGATCGCGCAGCCTTCGACGAGCGCATGCGGTGTCCAGCGCATTAGCTCGCGGTCCTTGAAGGTGCCCGGCTCGGATTCGTCGGCGTTGCAGCAGAGATAGTGAGGCTTGCCATCGCCGGGCTTCATGAAGGACCACTTCAAGCCAGTGGGAAAGCCGGCGCCGCCGCGGCCCCGCAGACCTGATTCCTTGACAATGTTGACGATCTCCGCCGGCTGCATGTCGAGCGCCTTCTCGAGCGCTTTATATCCGCCGCGCTTCTTCCAGCCGGCGAGCGTCCGCGCTTCGGCATCTCCAAAATATTTGGAGAGGACCGTCGTTTCTCTTGGATGGGGCAGTTGCGGAAAGCCCATTATGCGAGCTCCGCCAGAAGTTCAGGGACTTTGTCGGGCGTCACTGATTCAATGAACTTCTCGTTGATCATCACCGGCGTCGCGAAACCGCAGGCACCGAGGCATTCGACCTCGATTACGGTGTACTTCCCATCGGGAGACGTGAGACCGAGCTCGCCGGTGTTGGTGTGACGAACAAAAGCCTTGACGACATCCTCGGCGCCACAGATTCCGCATGGGGAAGTCGTGCAAACCTGGATGAAATACTTTGCCACCGGGTGCTGGTGGTACATGGTGTAGAAAGTCACCACACCCTTCACATACGCAGGAGTCAGCTCGAGGAGATCGGCCACCTCCACCATTGCTTCCTCGCTTACCCACCCGCGCTCGCGCTGCACAATCCAGAGCGCCGGCAGCAGGGCGGCCATTTTTGTTGGATAACGCGTGAGCAGCTCATCGAGCTCGCGCTTAACATCGCCCGTGAAGACCGACGCATACGGCCCATGTGCCGCTTTGTCGTGTGATGCGTAATCGGGCGACTCCAGACCTCCGACCAGCTCGGGCGACGGCGTCAACGGTCGATCTCTCCCATCACGATGTCGATGCTGGCGTTGATGGCGATGACATCGGAGAGCAAGTGGCCTTCGACCATCTTCGGAATGGCAGCGAGATTCACAAAGGACGGCGGACGGATGCGCCAGCGCACTGGCTTGGCAGTTCCGTCCGATACCATATAGTAGCCCTTCTCTCCCTTAGGGCTCTCCACCGCGACGTAAGATTCTCCGATCGGCGGACGCGGACCCTCCATCACGACCTTGAAGTGGTGGATCATCGACTCCATCTCACTCGTCGCTTTCGACTTCGGCGGCAGGATGATGCGCGGATCATCGATGTTGACCGGGCCCTCAGGCAGACGGTCGGCCGCTTGCTGCAGGATGCGCACCGATTGCCGCAGCTCTTCGAATCTCACCAGGTAACGATCGTAGACATCGCCGTTGGTACCGACAGGCACTTCGAAATCATAGGTCTCGTAATCGAGATACGGAAAATCTTTGCGCACATCGTAGTCGACGCCCGACGCGCGCAACATCGGACCGGAGAGTCCCCAGTTGGTCGCCTCTTCAGGAGTCATCACGCCGAGACCAACGGTGCGGCCAACCCAGATCGCGTTCTTGGTGAGGACACGATCGATCTCGTCCAGCGTGTGCGGGAAAGTGCGAATGAACTGACGGAGACCATCCATCCACCCACTGGGGATGTCGGCCGCCATCCCGCCGACACGTGTTGCCGAAGTCGTGAGCCGCGCGCCGATCCACTTCTCGAGCAGGCGATAGATCTCTTCGCGACGCTGGAATGCCCACAGGAATGGCGTGAACGCACCGATGTCGATGCAGAAGGTTCCGAGCCAGACGAGGTGCGACATGATGCGCGACAGCTCCGACGCGATCACACGCAGCACCTTGCAGCGCTCAGTGGTCTCGATTCCGAACATCCGCTCCGCTCCCAGAGCGAAGGCGACGTTATTCCCGATCGAGTTCAGGTAATCTTCGCGGTCCGTCCAGCAGATGATCTGGTTGTACTGACGGTATTCGCCCATTTTCTCGAAGCCACAGTGCAGGTAGCCGATGTGAGGGATACAGCGAACGACGGTCTCGCCGTCGAGCTCCAGCACCAGCCGCAACACCCCGTGCGTCGCCGGATGCTGGGGACCGATGTTGATGAGCATGTGCTCACCTTCGAGGTCGGGCTCGATCCCCGGCGGTGCCTGAAGCGCGAGACCGCCGCCGCCATCATCGGTGAGAATCGGAACGCGCTGCGGTCGCCCCTGTGCATCGAGTCCGGTGGTGGAGAGCTCGACTTCGACGGTGCGTTTCGCCATCTACTCGCCCGTCCTCTCGCCTTTGGTCAACCGTTCGCGCATGTCCTGCGGTAATTCGGCGAAGGCATCGGCAATGGAGAGCTCCTCCATCGAGTAGCGAGCCTCCGGATTCTGCGCCAGCGCCTGTCGCAATTGTTCAGAGCGACTGAACCGGCCGCGCAACGGAAAGTCTTTCCGCAGCGGATATCCTTCGCGGTACGACTCCCACATCAGAATGCGGCGAAGATCGGGATGTCCACGAAAGCGAATGCCGAACATGTCGTAGCACTCGCGCTCGAGCCAATCCGCCGCGCGGTAAATATCGTAGACGCTGTCGATCTCGAGTGGCCGTCCCTTGGGGAGCTGCGATTTGACCCGCAGAAAGCGTCGGAACGGAAGCGAGCGCAGATGCCAGACAACCTCGATAGGAACCTCAGGATCGCGGTACTCGACCGCAGTGACGTCACTCAGGAAGTCGTATCGCTGCGACGGATCGTCGTGCAGCCAGCGAATTGCTTCGTGGACCGACGAAGGATCGATATACACGACAGTCTCGCCCCAGATTACGTCGACACGTTTGACCGCCGACGCAAACTTCGACTGCAGCGCCTGCGCCGAGGGATTCGCCGGCTCGCCGCGGTGCGACACGTTTTTCTGAGTTAGCGGCTGGCCACCAGACGCACTGGCGCCGGTGCTGACGACTTCGAATCGGCTCACAGTCCGGACCTGGTCTGGTTTACGGAATTGCCGAACGGCTCGCCGAGCTCGTCGATAACCGAAGGCGGGATGTACAGCTGACTGGTGGGATCCGGCTCCATTTCATCGCGGATCCCTTTATCGGCGGCCCGTTCGTTCTTCACCTTTTCCTGCAGCATGCGAATCCCGTAGAGCAAACCTTCGGGTCGGGGGGGACAACCAGGGACATAAACGTCCACTGGAATGATGGTGTCGATTCCCTGCACCACGGCGTAGTTGTCGAACATCCCACCGGTCGATGCGCACGCGCCCATCGAGATGCACCACTTCGGCTGTGGCATCTGCTCCCAGATGCGGCGAATGATCGGCGCCAGCTTGAACGGAACGCGACCGGCGCAGATGAGCACGTCGGCCTGTCGCGGTGAATAGCTCATGCGCTCCATCCCGAAGCGGGCGAGATCGAAGTCGCTCGCCGCAGTCGCCATGAACTCGATCGCGCAGCACGCTGTTCCGAATGGCATCGGCCACAACGAGTTGGCTCGCGCCCAGTTCACCAGAAAGTCGAGACGCGTCGCGACCCAGCCTTCCTGCGCCTCAGGCGCGTAGGAGACGGTGCGATGCTCTGCTGGCGCGCTCAATCCCATTGCAGCGCCCCCTTCTTCCAGACGTAGACGAAGCCCACCAGAAGAATCAGCATGAACACCAGCATCTCGCCGAGGCCGAAGAACGAGATGTTTCCAACGGGACAAACGTTGTTCACCAGCGGAACGAAGCAGGAGAGCTGCTTGAAGTACACCGCCCACGGGATCATGAACACCGTCTCGATGTCGAAAATGATGAAGAGAATCGCGACGAGGTAGAATCGAACCGAGAAGCGCTCTCGCGCGTCGCCTAAGGCCGGAACGCCCGATTCATACGCCTGCTGCTTCACCGGCGTTGGCCGCGCCCGGATCGTCAGTGCCGAGATGACGATGATCGCCAGCCCGTTGACTGCCACGAAGCCGAGGAGCATCAGGACCGGGAAATACGCGCGAAACATGACCTCTCAGACTTCGTGAAAAATTTCACTAGTGTGAATTTTGGAATCTACCTTTGAGATTCTTCTAATTCAACGGCTCCAGTTGAGTGGCGATGTCAGTGCGAAAATCGTACATTGACGTCGAAACAGTGCGAACTCCCGCACCAACCCACCGACTGCCGTAAACTCGGCGCCCCGCCTCCCCTCCTTACCGCAATCAGACGTTATCAATGTCAATTCAATCGGATCGCTGGATCACCCGCATGGCGAAAGAGTACGGGATGATCGAGCCCTTCGAGAGCAGTCAGGTCAGGTCAGGCGTCATCTCCTACGGTGTGAGCTCTTACGGCTACGACATGAGAGTCGCGCCGGAGTTCAGAATCTTCACCAACGTGCTCAACTCGATCGTCGATCCCAAGAACTTCGATCCGAAATCCTTTGTCGAGTTCGAGGGCGAGGTGTGTATCGTGCCCCCGAATTCTTTTGCATTGGCGAGATCAGTCGAGTACTTCCGGATTCCCCGCGACGTGGTCACGATCACGGTTGGAAAGTCGACTTATGCGCGGTGCGGAATCATCACCAACGTCACGCCGTTCGAGCCGGAGTGGGAAGGCTTCGTTACACTGGAGATATCCAACACAACTCCGCTTCCCGCCAAGATCTACGCCAATGAAGGAATTGCTCAGGTGCTTTTCTTCAAAGGGGAGGAAGGACCCGAAGTGTCGTACAAGGACAAGAAGGGGAAGTATCAGGGTCAGCAGGGAGTTACGTTGCCGCGCTTGTGATGTGGCCCTCGGCTTGCCGGGAATAGCAAGGACGAACCGCAATTGGGAGGACGTCAGGCTGATGCAGAATCGTGAAGGCGTACAGAAAGGCCCCCAGGATCACGCCGAGGGCCAGCACGGATCGAAAACACACAGCAAATTTCTCGAACAATTGCAGTCAGGCAACGGCGCCGCGCCGGAAGACATACAGAACCCACTAGAGCCGAAAAAACACATCGCGCATCACAACGCAGCGCACCGCCTATTCGAAGAGCGCCAACAGCACGACGAGGCCGAAAAGAGAAGCGAGAAGACACGCCTACACCGTGAGGTCGAGCGCCGTCATCTCGATCCCACCGACATTCCGAAGATTTGATCGGCTGCTCCGGACTATGGATCCGCTGATCCGTAGTCCGCGTTATCCAGGCTTTACGGTCGCGTCCCCGTTAGCTGCCCGCGAATGAAGTCGCGGTTCATCCGTGTCATCGTATCGATGCTGATTTCCTTCGGACAGACTTCCTGACACTCGCCGTGGAGCGTGCAACTACCAAAATCTTCGATCTCCATTTGTTCAACCATCTTTAGCGCACGCCGATAGCGTTCCGGCTGCCCCTGCGGCAGCAGGCCAAGGTGGGTGATCTTGGCCGCAGTGAAAAGCGAAGCGGACGCATTTGGACACGCGGCCACGCATGCACCGCAGCCGATGCACGCAGCAGCGTCCATCGCGCGCTCGACGTCGTCCTTGGGGATCAGGATGCTGTTCGCGTCCTGCGCGCCTCCGGTGGGCGCCGTGATGAAGCCGCCCGCTTCGATGATGCGGTCAAGCGCCGAGCGATCGACGGTTAGATCCTTGATCACCGGAAAAGCGCGAGCGCGCCACGGCTCGATGTAAATCGTGTCGCCATCGCGGAAGCTTCGCATGTGCAGCTGGCAGGTTGCAGTTCCTTTCATCGGCCCGTGAGCGATGCCGTTGATCACCAGGCTGCACATCCCGCAAATCCCTTCCCGGCAGTCGCTGTCGAAGGCGATCGGAACTTCTCCACTCTCTGTCAGGCGCTCGTTCACGACATCGAGCATTTCCAGAAACGACATGTCTGGGCTGATGTCGTTCGCCTGGTACTCCACCATCTTGCCCGGCGCACCGGGGTCGGCCTGTCTCCATACGTGCAGCGTCAGATGCATTACTTGTAGCTCCGCTGCGATAATTTCACGTTCTCGAAGGCGAGCGGCTCCTTGTTTAGTATCGGAGCCTTTCCCTCGCCAGCGTACTCCCAGACAGCGACGTAGCCGAAATGCTGGTCGTCGCGCAGCGCTTCACCTTCGGGGGTTTGCGACTCTTCGCGGAAATGAGCGCCACACGACTCGGTCCGGTGCAGCGCGTCGAGACACATCAGTTCGCCGAGCTCGAGGAAGTCGGCGACACGCCCTGCTTTCTCCAGCGCCTGATTGAGTTCGACGTCGCTGCCGGGCACGTTGACATTCCGCCAGAACTCTTTCCGCAACTCCTGGATTTTCGCCATCGCCGTTCTCAGTCCCGCCTCGTTACGCGACATCCCGCAGTAGTGCCACATGATTTTGCCAAGCTCGCGATGGAACGAAGTAACGGTCCTCTTGCCCTTGATCGACAGGAACTTCCTCGTTCGCTCCGCAATCTCCTTCTCGGCTGACTTGAACGCAGCGTCAGAGGCGTCCACTTTCTCGAACTTGTTGCTACCGAGATAGTCGCCGATGGTGTTGGGAATGATGAAGTATCCGTCGGCGAGACCCTGCATCAACGCGCTGGCTCCCAGACGGTTGGCGCCGTGATCCGAGAAGTTAGCTTCCCCCGTCACGTGAAGACCCTCGACCGTACTCATCAGGTTGTAGTCGACCCACAGCCCACCCATTGTGTAGTGCACTGCTGGGTAAATCCTCATCGGCACTTCGTAGGGATCCTCGTCGGTGATGCGCTCGTACATCTCGAACAGATTCCCGTAGCGCTCGCGGATGACATCGGCGCCCAGGCGCTTGATGGCGTCGGCGAAGTCGAGATATACGCCGAGTCCCGTATCTCCTACGCCCCTGCCCTCGTCGCACACTTCCTTGGCCGCACGCGACGCGATGTCCCGTGGCGCCAGATTCCCGAAGCTGGGGTATTTTCGCTCGAGAAAGTAATCACGCTCGGTCTCCGGAATCTCCCGCGGCTTCCGCTTGTCCCCGGGTTTTTGCGGAACCCAGACACGCCCGTCGTTTCTCAGCGACTCGCTCATCAGGGTCAGCTTCGACTGATAGTCGCCGGTCACCGGGATGCACGTCGGATGAATCTGGGTGAAGCACGGATTCGCGAACCCGGCCCCGCGTTTGTACGCCCGCCAGATTGCCGTCGCGTTCGAACCCTGCGCGTTGGTGGAAAGGAAGTAGACGTTTCCGTATCCGCCCGTAGCGAGCACCACTGCTTCACCCGCGTGCGATTCGATCGCGCCGGTGACGAGGTTTCGCGTGACGATGCCACGTGCCCTTCCATTTACTACAACCAGATCCAGCATCTCCGTGCGCGGAAACATCGTTACTCCGCGCCGCGCGATCTGCTTCTCCAGCGCCTGGTATGCTCCGAGCAGCAGTTGCTGACCCGTTTGCCCGCGCGCGTAAAAAGTGCGGGAAACCTGAGCGCCGCCGAACGAGCGGTTCGCGAGCAAGCCGCCGTACTCTCTGGCAAACGGCACGCCCTGCGCCACGCACTGGTCGATGATGTTCACACTCAGCTCGGCCAGCCTGTACACATTCCCTTCGCGCGAGCGAAAGTCCCCACCCTTGATTGTGTCGTAAAAGAGTCGGTGGACGCTGTCACCGTCGTTCTGATAATTCTTGGCGGCGTTGATCCCGCCCTGGGCGGCAATACTGTGCGCGCGACGCGGCGAATCCTGAAAGCAGAAGCACTTCACGTTGTAGCCGAGCTCGCTCATCGTCGCGGCTGCTGCCGCGCCGGCCAGGCCGGACCCTACGACCAGGATGGTGTTTTTTCTTTTGTTGGCAGGGTTGACGAGCTTCATCTCGAAGCGATGTCGATTCCACTTTTCTGCCAGCGGTCCGCCTGGCATGCGCGCGTCGAGGTGCAGAGTCATCTCACCACGCCCGTCAAGACGGCGAGGGGCACCGCAGTGAACGCCGCCCAGATCAGAATGGCGAGTACCAGCGAAACACGATGGTGCAGGGGCTCAGGGGATGCCGGACTGACACCGATGCTTCTCACCGAGCTCCAGGCGCCGTGAAAGAGGTGCAAGCCAAGCGCAATCATCGCGAAGATGTAGAAGAGCGAGACCCACCAGACGTGGAAGCTTGTCACCACATTGGCGTAGACGTCCTGGTGGCTGAAAAATCCAGACGGCCTGATAGTCCCGGTAGTGAAATGCAGGATGTGGACGACGATGAACACCAGCAACAGCGCGCCACCCCATCGCATCGTGCGCGAGGCGATAGTTGCCGCCTGTGGATCGTGCTTCACATACCCAATTGGTCGTGCCGCGCGACTCTGTCTGGTGAGCTGTACCGCGGCGATGACGTGAAGGACGACGGCCAGGATCAGGATGATGCGCAGCGTCCAGAGCAGCTCGCCGCTGCTCTTGAGGAAATGCGAGTAGGAATTGAGCGCATCTGGCCCGCGAAAGACGAGCAGATTGCCGAGCGAATGGAGGATAACGAAACCGATTCCGATGAGGCCGGTGACGCCCATGACGACTTTCTTGCCGACCATGGAGCCATAGAACTGGCGAAGCCTGCCCATCAGCGTCTTACAGCTTTACCGCGCCCATTGGCTCGCGCACGGCATCAGCGCTCTTCGCCAGGGCATCGCGCTCCTCTCGGGTGAGCTCGACCTCGATGATCTTCTCCAGACCTGAGCGGCCGATCTTGCACGGAACGCCGAGGAAAAGTCCCGACATTCCGTATTCGCCCTGCAGCCAGGCGGCACAAGGCAGGATCCGCTTCTGATCGTGAACGATCGATTCGCACATCTGGACCGCTGCAGCTGACGGCGCGTAGTAGGCAGAGCCAGTCTTGAGGTGCTTCACGATCTCAGCGCCGCCGTTGCGCGTCCGATCCACGATCGCATTCAGCTTCGCCTGGGGAATCAATTGCGTGATTGGAATCCCGCTCACCGATGTGTAGGAGATGAGCGGCACCATCGTGTCGCCATGTCCGCCCAGCACCATTGCCTGGATGTCCCGCACCGAGACATCGAGCGCCTCGGCGAGGAAGGCGCGATATCGCGCCGTATCGAGAACACCAGCCATTCCGAGGACGCGCTCGCGCGGAAAGCCGGTGACTTTCATCGCCACGTAGCACATCACGTCGAGGGGATTGGACACGACGATCAGGATCGCGCCAGGAGATGTAGCGCGGATCTCCTCCGACACCTGCTTGACGATTCCGGCGTTGGTGTTGAGCAGGTCGTCGCGGGACATTCCCGGCTTGCGCGCAATGCCGGCGGTGATGACGACGATGTCGGAATTTCGCGTCTCTTCGTAGCCGTTGCTGCCGAGGACGCGCGAATCAAAACCTTCGATTGGTGCCGACTGCCACTGGTCGAGTGCCTTGCCCTGCGGAATTCCTTCCATCACATCGACCATCACTACCGTGCGCGCGAGCTCTTTCTCCGCTATGCGTTGCGCGGTAGTCGCACCAACGTTCCCGGCGCCGACTACCGTGATCTTATTTACCATTATCCAGAGTTTAAGGTGTTGCGCGAAAGTTATCTGTCCCACCCACGTGGAGCAATCGCGCGTGCTCCTTGATCAGCCGCCGACTTGCGACAGCGCGCGCAATCCGCCAACGCGCATCTGCAGCAGCTGATGCTCACGCGGTTTGATTGCCAACGCAGTCCGAAAAAAAGGCTCGAGCGGGAGTCCCTCGCGCAGCGGTGTGCGCAGGTCCACTTCCTCTTCGCCGAAGAGGCAAGTGCGTAGACGCCCGTCTGCGGTCAGTCGAACTCGATTGCAGCTGGCGCAGTAGGTGTGAGACATCGGCGTGATCACGCCGATCGTTCCGACCGCCCCGGCGAGGCGAAAATAGCGCGCCGGTCCGTTCCCGCGCGCGGGTCCGACTGTCGGCGTGATTGGGGCAATCGTGTCAATCCGCTCGAGAATCTCTTCACTCGGAACGACGTGATCCCAGGTCAAGTCCCGCATCTCGCCAACCGGCATCAGCTCGATGAACCGAATGTGCCAATCGTGCTCGAGCGTGAGTCGCGCAAAATCCTCGAGCTCATCGTCGTTGATTCCCCGCATAGCGACCACGTTGAGCTTTATCGGCGATAGCCCCGCGCCCTCTGCCGACGCCGCAGCGCGTATCGGATCGAACTCGATGTTGCGGCGGGCAATCGCCTTGATTCGATCTGCTCGCAGCGAGTCGGCGCTGATGTTGACTCGGTCGAGTCCGGATTGCCTGAGTTTCGCGGCGAGCTCCGCCAGACGGGCGCCATTCGTCGACAATGAGATGTCCTCGATTTCCGGAATAGAGCGCAGCATTCGGATCAGAATCTCCAACTGCGGTCTCAGTGTCGGCTCACCGCCGGTGATTCGCAAACGCCGAAGACCGAGCGGTGCGAGCTGTGCCACTATGGAGGCGATTTCTTCGTAGGAGAGTATGTCGGCTTTGGGCAGCCATTCCAATCCTGCCGCCGGCATGCAGTAGAGACAGCGAAAGTTGCATCGATCCGTCACCGAGATGCGGAGATACTCGATCTTCCGACCGTATCCGTCGGTCAACGCCGCGTTCACGTTGTCGCAGCCTTCATTTCAGTTGGATCGACCCACTCATGACTGCCGTCGGCATAGTGCTCCAGCTTCCAGATCGGTACGCGTTTCTTGATTTCTTCGATGACGAAACTCGTGCATTGGATGGCTGCCTGGCGATGCGCGTGCGCCGCAGCGATCGCGACGCCGACGTCCCCGAGCAGGAGCGGACCGATGCGATGCTCGACAGCGATTGCCGTTACACCGAAGCGTGTTTCGGCTTCGTCGAGAATCTCGCGCAACTCCGATTCCGCCATTGACGTATAGGCAGAATAATCGAGTGATGTAACGGTTCTTCCTTCGTTGGTGTCGCGCACCGTACCCACGAAAACAGAGATCGCCCCTAACTCGTTGCTCTGCACTTCGGCGATCAGTGCGGCCGGGTCGACGGGCGTCGTGACGACTGCTGCGCGTTTCATCCGCCCGCCACCGGCGGAATGACGGCGATCTCGTCGCTCTTGCTCAGGAGCTGAGTGGGAGGAGCAAACTTTCGATTGACCGCGATGCGGGGAGACGCGGGGAGGCCGCGTCCCGCTGGCAGCGACCGGATGGACTCGACGAGGTCGGCAACGGTGCCGCCAGTCTCGAAGGGAACTTGTAGGATTGGTGCGCCGAAAAGTTCAGCGTATGAAGCGAACAGCTGCACAGTCAGCATCGACACGTGCGCTCTGCTCAGTTCGACGTGAAGCTAAGTCCTTATGCTTCCGACATCTGCGACACATCCACCCCGGCGACGAGGGCTCGCAGCTCTTTCGATGGCTTGAATACCGGGACGGGTCGCGCAGAAACCTCAACAGGTGAGCCGGTGCGCGGATTACGCGCCATGCGCGTCTTGCGATTCCGGATCTTGAAGGTGCCGAATCCCCTGACCTCGATATTCTCCTGGGACTGGAGGGATTCCTTGATAGCCTCGAGAAACGCGTCCACAACACGAGCGCAATCTTTCTTGGAAATCATCGGCCCAGCGGTACGTGAGATCTGAGCCGTGACGCGCTCGACGAGGTCGGCTTTGGTCATTGAGAAACTCCGTATGGGCGCGCGCCAAGTGCGCGTAAGTGCTTTGAACCTATGACTTTACTAATAGGCTGTCAAGCCAAGTTTCTGTCACCGTACGGCCCGGCCCGCTCCTTTGAGCGCGCTCAGGAATTCCTGGAACAGGGGTCGCGCGTCGTGCGGACCGGGCGCCGCCTCCGGATGATATTGGACCCCGAAGACAGGCAGTTCCCTGTGGCGAAGCCCTTCGATTGTACCGTCATTGAGGTTGACGTGCGTCACCTCGAGGTCGCTCGCCCCTTTGACCGCGCGGTCGCCGCCCTCGACGGCAAACCCGTGGTTCTGCGATGTAATCAGCACCCGACCGGTCTCGACCTCTTTGACGGGATGATTCCC
>DASXSL010000017.1:0-21459 GCA_036506035.1 Gemmatimonadaceae bacterium
AATAATCACGCCGCAGTTTTTGTCGAAGTACCGGCGACACGCGATCGTCGTTTGCCTGACGGCGGCGGCATTCATTACCCCAGGCGCCGATCCATACTCGCTTTTCGCGCTGGCGATCCCACTCTATTTGCTGTACGAGCTGAGCGTTTTCGTGGCGCTGTTCGCCTGGCGCAAGCGCCAGAAACGCGATGCGGCGCTGGAAGAAGAGTCACGGGAACCACAGCGCCTGGGCGCGGGCGCGTGAGATTTCGCTCGGTGATGGTGATTGGTGGCCTGGCCGCGCTCTATGCTCAGAGTGATCTGTCGGCCCAAGTCCGGTCACTACCAGCGCCGACACAACGCCGCGATACGGTACGAGCGCGCCCGGATACGACTCGTCGCGACACCGCTGCGAAGGACTCCACGAAGCCGAAGGACCTGATTCAGTGGAACGAGCCCGATTCGGTGATGCGCGCGCTGATGGCGCAGGTCGGTTACACCGCCACCAGATATCAGAGTGATCGCGCCGTCTTCAACGCTCAGACGCACACCCTGATTCTCGAGGGAGTCAAAGGCACCAAGGCAGGTGTGGCGCGCGAACAAACGGTGCTCGTCGGTGACAGCATCGTCTATAGCGATTCGACGAAAATCATCGTCGCTCGCGGAGACACCGTGATACTCCGCGATCCTTCACAGCAGGCGGCGGACGTCATCGCCCACGGCGAGATGGCGTACAACGTGGAGCTGCATCGTGGCGTAGTCACCAACATCGTGACCCAGATTGCCGAGACGGGCAATAACTGGTTCATCGGCGGCAACACCGCTGCGTTCGTGAAAGATACGACGCGCGGTCGTGAGACCGCTTTCTACGTCAGGAACGGCACGATAACGAGCTGCGACGACTCGATCCCCGATTATCACTTCACGTCGAAAGAGATCAAGATGGTCTCCAAGAACATCATGGTCGCTCGCCCGGCGGTGCTCTACATCGGCGACGTTCCAGTGATGTGGCTGCCCTTCATTTTCCAGGACATGCGCTCGGGCAGGCGAAGCGGGGTGCTCACTCCTCGCTTCGGTGTCAGCGAGCTGTTCCGCAACAGCCCGACGTATCGGCGTCACCTCGAGAATCTCGGCTACTACTTCGCGATCAGCGATTACATGGATGCGCAAATCGCGCTCGATTGGCGCAGCGGCAGCCGGCCATCGCAGGGAGATCCGGGCTGGACGCGCATCAATGGCGAGATGCAGTACCGCTGGCTCGACCGCTTCATGACAGGCCGGTTTGGGGTGGGTCGCCAGGACCAGCGCGATGGATCGTCCAACACGGCGCTCAGCTGGTCGCACTCGCAGGATTTTTCGCAGAACACCCACCTCAGGACCAACATCAACTACGTCACCAACACGTTCATTCAGCGAAACACCACTTTCAATCCGGCGCAGGTGCTGGCGACGATCTCTTCGCAGGCAAACTACGACACCAAGGTTGGCCCCGCCTCGGTTTCGCTCGGCGGGTCGCGGACGCAGTATCCGGGACGCACTGAGGTCGAGCAGACGTTCCCGAATTTCAGCATCACGGTGCCGACGCTATCGCCCGTCTCGTGGTTCGATTGGACACCAACCTTCAACCTCACCACCAATCAGAGCCTCAACGTCGACCAAGCCGGAGAGTTTTCCTATCGCCTCATCTCGCCGACGGACAGCGTCAAGCTGAAACGAAACGTCAGACAGACGACTTCGGGATTCAATACGCCGATCCGAATTGGTGGCTTCACCTGGACAAATTCCTTCAACTTGCGGGACCAGGAGAGCAACGCTCCAACGACCATCGTCGTCGTCGATCCGGCGGACTCATCCATCAGGCAGCCGAGAATATTCGCGAAGACATTCTCCACCGAGGTCGATTGGCAGACGGGAATTACCCTGCCGGCTTTCCTGCAAAGCTCTCTCAAGATGACGCCGTCGCTCTCGTTCGTTAACGTCGACGGTCACGGGTTCTGGGTCCGATCCGAACAAAATGGCGGTCGCTTCGTGCATCAGTCGAAGCGTCCTGTCTTCGGTCTCAGTGCGGCACCGACGCTGTTCGCGTTATTCCCGGGTTTCGGCCCCTTCACACGCATCAGACACTCGATCACGCCGAGTCTGAGCTACAACTACTCACCGACGGGCGACATCAGTGATGAATTCCTGCGCGCGCTGAACAAGAGCCGCCAGGGCTACCTTGGCTCACTGGCCCAGAACAGACTGACCTTGGGTCTGACTCACACTCTGGAAGCAAAGCTCAAATCAGACGACACCAGCAGCACGGCCGAGCCGAAAAAAATCAAGCTGCTCTCGATGAACTTCACGCCGCTCGGCTACGACTTCGAGCGGGCGCGTAAGACGCATCACTCGGGATTTATAACAGACGTCATCAGCTCTGATTTCACGACCGACCTCATTCCGGGATTTCGCGGCGGCATACGCTACTCGCTCTACCAGGGTGACGTGCTGAGCGACACCGCGCGCTTCAAGCCGTTTCGGGAGGGGATCGACGCGTCCGTAACTTTGAACGCGCAGTCGGGAATCTTTGGCGCGATCACCAGAATCTTCGGCCGAGCTATTCCGCAGAAGAATCCGCAAATCGAGCGGGTTGAGCCGAGCCAGGACGATGCGCTGGCCAACGCCGTTGCTTCGACGCCGGTGGCGGGCATCACCGCGCGGAATCGTCAGTACTCGATCCCGCCGACTCAGGGTTGGTCTCTCAGCCTGCGGTACAGCGAGAGCCGTCAGCGCCCACCGACGGGAAACGCAACCGTCCTCGAATTCGACCCCACCGCGAGATGCCTGGCATTCCAGGCAAATCCGATCGTCTATGCGCAGTGCGTGCAGGCAGAATCGCTCAACGTCAACGGGGGAGTCCCGAGCGGCACTGTCAGCTCCGGCACGCCTTTCGTTCGCATCCCGCCTCGTCAGAACCTCGAGTCGTCGATGAACTTCCACCTGACACCAAAGTGGGCGGGAACCTGGAGCACCAACTACGATTTCCAGGCGCATAAATTCGGCAGCCACACCGTGACGCTCCAGCGCGAGCTGCACGACTGGAAAGCCATTTTCGGCTTCACCCAGGCTCCGAACGGGAACTTCGCGTTCAACTTCTTCATTGCCCTCAACGCGGAGCCCGATCTAAAATTCAACTATGACAAGCAGACGTACCGTCCGATAGTGCGCTGACGTTGCCCACCGGACAGCGGCTCAACATCACCAACGGCGACAGCGCCGCCGGCACCATGAGTGAGGCCGGCGTCGAGGGGAAGATCATCGCCTGGCGCGACGTTCTGCACGAAGGACCGGTTGACTCGTCGCTCCCGCTCGAGGAGTTGAGCAAGCAGCGCGCACGCTTCATCGCCAGCCACAACTGGGACGATTTCGCGCACATCAGTGGAGATTTCGAGGAACGCGATCGGGTCATCCGGCACCTCGATTACTTCGACGAAGTCGTGCTCTGGTTCGAGGATGATCTTTACGATCAACTTCAGCTGATCCAGCTGCTCGACTTTTTCAGTCGCGGGCCGGCGAAGAACAAGAAACTTTCAGTCATCGTCGTCGACGGATACATCCCACCGCTTTCCGTCGACCAGCTCAAGCTACTCGAGTCGACCCGACCTTCAGTCAGGCTCGAACAGCTCGAGCTCGCCCAACGCGCCTGGAAGGCGTTCGGATCCAGCGATCCGACTTCGATCGAGCGACTGCTCAACGGCTCGACTTCCGCCTTGCCTTATCTCGCGCGCGCGTTGACGCGCCATCTCGAGGAGTTTCCGTCCACAGTCAATGGCCTCTCGCGCTCGGAACGTGAGGCGCTGACAGCGATCAACGAAGGCCACACCACTCCCGTTTCCGCGTTTCTGGAAGTCGCGAAGAAGCAGGAAAGCATTTTCCTGGGCGATCTAGTCTTTTACTCTTACCTGGAGAGATTGAGCGACAAGGACTACGCGCTCGTCACTCTCAAGGACGGCAGCCGGGTAGTGGCGCCGGCAACCAGTGTGTCGCGCGGGTTCGTGGAGAGTGAGCTCACTCTCACGCCACTCGGCCGCGACGTGCTGGCCGGGAAAAAGGATTGGCAGCAGATCAACAAGCAGACCCGCTGGCTTGGCGGTGTCGAAATCGTCCCGGGCACCACTGGTTGGCGGTGGGACCCCGTTGAGCGGCGGCTGACACGCGGGAAGCGCGAAGCAGGTAGCGGGAAGCGGGATGCAGAGGGAGCCAAGCTCAAACCGAGACCCAAAACCAAAACCAAAACCAAAGCCAAAACCAAAGGCAAAGTCAAAACGAAAGCCAAAGCCGCGAAGCCCGCGCGGAAAAAGAAAAAGTGAACGAGACAGTCATCATCGACGGAGACAGCCTCTCGGTCGATGAAGCCTACGCCGTCGCGGTCGATCGGCTGCGCGTCGATCTCGCGCCCAAGGCGCGCGAGCGGATGCTGCGCACACGTGCCGTGGTCGACGACATCGTCCGCAGAAATGAGGTCGTCTACGGCGTGACCACCGGGTTCGGCAAACTTTCCGAAGTCGCCATTCCCCCCAAGAACCTTGCCGAGCTGCAGGTGAATCTGGTGCGGAGTCACGCGTCGGGCGTCGGCGATCGACTACCTGAGCGCGAAGTACGCGCGATGATGCTTCTGCGCGCCAACGTTATCGCCAAGGGCTACTCGGGCGCGCGTCCGGAGCTCGTCGATCTTTTGCTCCAGATGCTCAATGCGGATGTCTATCCTCCGATTCCTGAGCAGGGAAGCGTCGGCGCGAGTGGAGACCTCGCGCCGCTCGCACATTTGGGCCTGGCTCTGATCGGCGAGGGCACACTGATCAAGGGCGATCGTGAGACCGACACGGCGACAATGCTCAAGGAGATTGGTGCCAAGCCGGTCACGCTCGGCCCCAAAGAAGGCATCACGCTGATCAACGGCACTCAGACGCATACGGCTGTCGCGCTGATTGCACTAGTTCACGCTCGCGCGCTATGGCGCACCGCGCACGTCGCTGGCGCAATGTCGCTCGAGGCGTTGATGGGCACGCCCGTCGCATTCGATGAGCGCATTCACGATGCTCGCGGACAGAAGGGGCAATTGCGCTCGGCGTCGCTACTGCGCGACCTTCTCGCCGGCAGCGAGATCAGAGAATCGCATCGACTCGGCGATCCGCGCGTGCAGGACCCTTACGCCCTTCGCTGCATGCCACAGGTTCACGGACCGGTGCTCGACGCGCTCGATTGGATCGACGAAGCAATCTCGCGCGAGCTGAACGCCGCCACCGACAATCCGCTCGTCTTCGAGAACGGCGAGACGCTGAGCGGCGGAAATTTTCACGGGCTTACGGTGGCGATGGCGCTCGATTTCCTGGCGATCGTCCTCACCCACCTTGCCACTATGTCCGAGCGGCGCATCGATCGGCTGGTGCATCCCGATCTCAACCAGGGTTTGCCGCCGTTTCTTTCGCCAAACGCCGGCGTCAATTCCGGCTTCATGATGGCGCAGGTTACCGCCGCCGCGCTGGCGAGCGAGTGCAAATTGCTCTCGCATCCTGCCAGCGTCGACACCATTCCAACCGACGGCAGCAAGGAAGACGTAGTGCCGATGGCGATGGGCGCGGCGTGGAAGGCAAGGCGCGTCGTCCGCAATCTGGAAAACATTTTGGCGATCGAGCTGATGTGCGGGGCACAGGGGATAGATTTCAGAGCGCCACTCAGACCCGGCAGAGGTGTGCGCACCGCGCATGAACGAGTGCGCGACATTGTCCCCAAGCTCGAGAACGATCGTGTGTTGAGCGCGGACATTGCTGCATTGATGGATGCCGTATCAGAGCAGCGCTTTGCCGACATCGGATCCGTCACATGACCGATCTCAGGGTTAAATACGATCCAGAGTCCTTCGAAGCGGCTGCGCGCGGGCGCGAAGCCGTTCGTGCGCCGCGCGGCACCAGCATCTCATGCAAGGGTTGGCACCAGGAAGCGGCGCTCCGGATGCTGATGAACAATCTCGATCCCGATGTCGCCGAGCGTCCGCAGGACCTCGTCGTCTACGGAGGAACGGGCAAAGCGGCGCGCAACTGGGATTGCTTCGACGCGATCGTGCGCGAGCTGCGCAATCTCGGCGCCGACGAAACGCTACTGGTGCAGAGTGGGAAGCCGGTCGGAGTCTTTCGCACCCATGCGTACGCGCCGCGGGTGCTGATCGCGAACAGCAATCTCGTTGGACGTTGGGCGACGTGGGAGCACTTCCGCGAGCTCGAGCGCAAAGGTCTGATGATGTACGGCCAGATGACCGCCGGATCGTGGATCTACATCGGCTCGCAGGGAATCGTGCAGGGCACCTACGAGACGCTCGGCGCGGTGGCGCGCAAGCATTTTGGTGGAGATTTGCGCGGACGTTTCGTGCTCACTGCCGGACTTGGTGGGATGGGTGGCGCGCAACCGCTCGCGGCCACCATGCAAGGGGCTGCCGCGCTCGTAGTCGAGGTCGACGAGTCGCGCATCGCGAAGAGAATGGAGACCCGCTACCTCGATCGTGAGGCCACGAATCTCGACGAAGCGTTGGAGATACTTTCTGAGGCGACCCGAGCGGGCAACGCCGTTTCCGTTGGACTCCTCGGCAATGCTGCTGAAGTCCTGCCAGAGCTGGTGAAACGCGGTGTGACACCCGACGTTGTCACCGACCAGACCAGCGCGCACGACATGCTCAACGGCTACGTGCCAGCTGGAATGACGCTGGCAGAGGCAGTCGAGCTTCGATCAGCAGACCCTCAAGACTATGTGCGGCGCTCAACGCGGTCCGCGGTCAAGCACGTCACCGCGATGCTCGAGATGATGAATCGCGGAGCAGTGACGTTCGACTACGGCAACAACATCCGCACTGTCGCCTTCGACGCCGGTCTCAAGAACGCCTTCGACATTCCCGGCTTCGTGCCGGAGTACATCAGACCTCTGTTCTGCGAAGGCAAGGGACCGTTCCGCTGGGTCGCGCTGTCCGGCGATCCGCAGGACATCAAGACCACCGACGATCTCGCCCTCGAGCTTTTTCCGCAGGACGAGCATCTGCGGCGCTGGATAACCCTCGCGCGCGAGAAGATCAAATTCCAGGGACTGCCGGCGAGAATCTGTTGGCTTGGCCAATCCGAACGCGCAAAATTCGGAGTCGCCATCAACGATCTCGTCTCCTCGGGCCATATCTCGGCGCCGATCGCCATTGGTCGCGACCATCTCGACACCGGCAGCGTGGCATCGCCGTTTCGCGAGACCGAGGGCATGCGTGACGGCACCGACGCGGTGGCCGACTGGCCGCTGCTCAATGCGATGCTCAACGTCGCCAGCGGCGCGTCATGGGTCTCCTTCCATCACGGCGGCGGCGTCGGCATCGGCAATTCGCTTCACGCCGGTCAGGTGATTGTCGCCGATGGCACGCCAGAGATGCGCCTCCGACTGGAGCGGGTGCTTACCAACGATCCAGGCACTGGTGTCGCACGCCACGCTGATGCTGGCTACCAGCAGGCAGTCGAGACGGCGCGCAAGCACGGCCTGCACTTGCCGATGATTGGGTGATGCGGGAAGCGGGAGGCGCGAAGCGGCCGACGGATCATTGGTCTGATGCTCACTAGCGAGTTCAAGCCGTGGCATGTCCCGATTTTCCTGGCGAAATACGCCTATCTCACCCTTAGACGACGCCCGGTGCTGGTGCACTTCGAGGTCACCATGCGCTGTAACGCGCACTGCAGCTTCTGCGATTACTGGAAAACCGACCCCTCAGCAAGAAAGGCGGAGCTAAAATCCTTTGCCGAGTGCGCCAGCTTTTTCAATCCGATGCTGATCACGTTCACCGGCGGGGAGCCGACGCTGAGGCGCGATCTCGAGGATCTCGTAGCGAGCGTCAACAAAGCCGTCAGTCTCAAGTACATGACGCTGATCACGCACGGCGGAATGTTGTCGCCCGAGCGAGCACGCTCGCTCTGGAAAGCTGGCATCAACCAATTCAATATCTCGCTCGATTTCCTCGACGAGCGACACGATCGGGCCCGTGGCATTCCCGGTTTGAGCGGCAAGATCATGCGGACTATCCCGCGCATGCGCGAAATCGGGATCACCGGCATCCGCTTCAACACCGTCATCAAACGCGACAACCTCGACCAGCTACTTCCAATCGTGCGACGCGCGCGTGCGCTGGGCTGCGGCGTCAACTTCAGCTGCTACACCGACGCCAAGAACGGAAATACCGACGGTTTGATCGAGCGAGAGCAAACTGAGGAGCTGGAGCACGTAGTGAGCGAGTTGCTCGCATTCAAGAAAAAGACGCGTGGCGTCATCACCAACTCCGATTATTACCTTGAGCAGATCCCGCGCTACGTACGCGGCGAGATGACCGAGCCATGCCGATCAGGGATGCGCACGATCCACGTCGATCCTCTCGGCCGAGTGAAAAGGTGTCCGGATTTTCCCGCCGATTTTCACTGGACGGAGTTCAGGAAGTACGAGCCGATCAACTGCAACGCGTGCTACTACGCTTGTCGGGGAGAGGCGCAGGCGCCGTTGCGCCTCTCTAGAGTAAGAGACGTGATGGCATCGCCGACGAGAGGTCGCGTTGGGACGTATATCGAGAATAAGACAACTGCCTGCTAGGCGCTGATCGCTTCTATCGCTAGCCGCTGACCGCTGCAGACGACCGGACAGATCGTTGTGGAGTTATGGGAAAAACAGTGCGGTTTCTCTCACGCCAGTGAGATCTGTCCCGTCGCAGGCAGCGGTCAGCGCTTAGCGACAGCAGCGGAAAGCGCCCAGCATGTCGTTGTCTCATTCCGGATCAAGCTGTAAGAACTCAATCGCGATGACCGATCCCAAACCCATCCTGTTCGTGAACGCCTCCCAAGTAGTCACCTGCGCCGGCCCTGCGCGCGCGCGCAGGGGCAAGGAGATGCGCGAAGCAGGAATCCTCAAAAACGCCGGCGTCGCCGTCAGCAACGGTCGCATCGCCATGATCGGCGCGGCCAGTGATCTCCGGAACGCGTACTCGGACGCTGAAGTCGTGGATTGTCGCGGCGGTGTGTTGACGCCGGGTCTCGTGGATTCGCACACCCACGCGGTCTTCGGCAAGCCGCGCTACGAGGAGCACGAGATGCGCGCCGAGGGACTCGACTACATGACGATCGCGACCCGCGGTGGCGGCATTCACGCATCGGTGCGCGATTTTCGCGAGCGCAGCGACGACGAGCTCTATAACCTCGCCGCGCAGCGGGTCAGTGAGCTCGCGTCATACGGCACGACGACACTCGAGATCAAGAGCGGCTACGGTCTTTCGGTCGACGACGAGCTCAAAGCATTGCGCGTGATTGGGCGTCTCGCCGAGCGACAGTCGATGCGGATCATCGCCACGTGGATGGGGGCGCACGAAATTCCACCCGACTACCGCACCAGCGACGAGCGCCGCGCGGCGTACATCGATTTGCTCATCAAAGATCTTCTCCCACGAGTCGTCGAGCAGGGAATCGCGCGCTTTGCCGACGTATTCGCCGAGCCGGGTGTCTTCACCATCGACGAGGCCCGGCGAATCCTCGAGTCATCTCGCAAAGCCGGCCTCGGCCTCAAGCTCCACGCCGACGAGCTCAAACCATCCGGTGGCGCTGAGCTGGCGGCTTCGCTCAAAGCAACGTCGGCTGACCATCTCGCCGCCATCTCGGAGAAGGGAATCAGCGCACTCGCCGCCTCGGATACCGTCGCCACTCTCCTGCCGGGCACGATGCTCTTCCTTGGCAAAGCGAAGCAGGCGCCTGCCCGCGCGCTGATCGATGCCGGCGCCGCCGTCGCTCTTGCCACCGATTTCAACCCCGGGACCTCACCGACTGTTAATTTTCCTTTGATGCTGACGCTGGGGGTTAGTCAGCTACGGATGAGCCTTGCCGAGGCACTCACGGCGGCCACCGTCAACGGTGCGGCTGCACTCAGTTTGGCGGGGGAAACGGGGCAGATTGCACCGGGTTTTGTGGCTGATTTGGCCCTCTTCGCCATAGGGGATGTGCGAGAGTTGCCATACTGGTACGGCGCACGTCTTTGTGTCGGGTCGTGGAAGGCTGGCGCGCCTTGTCACCCCTATGAAAACGTAGGTAAGTTGAACCCTCGTTCCCCGGAGGTAGTGCCTACCGGGTAAGCCATTTGCCCGGCCGCCCTTCATGTCCAACGTCGAGAAGCTGAAAAAAAAGGCTGCCGAATTCGAGCAGAAGAAGCAGTTCGATCGGGCGCTCGAGGTCTACCTTCAGATCATCGGACAGACAGAAGGTCAGGAGGACCGCGACGTCACGGTTTACAACCGCGTCGGCGACCTCTATTTGCGGCTGAACAAGACCGACCAGGCCGTCAACTACTACGAGCAGGCGGTCGATCTCTACACCGATGGCGGCTACCTCAACAACGCCATCGCTCTTTGCAACAAAATCCTCCGACACGCGCCGGCGCGCCACCAGATCTACTACAAGCTCGGTAAGATCTCGGCAAAAAAAGGCTTCAACAGCGACGCCAAGAAGAACTTCCTCGAGTACGCCGACCGGATGCACCGAGCCGGCAAGGACACCGACGCGTTCAAGGCCCTCCAGGAGTTTGCCGATCTTTGTCCGGGCCAGGACGACATTCGTCTGATGCTGGCCGACCAGCTCGCCAAGGCTGGAAAGAGCGCCGAGGCGATCGAGCAGCTGCAGATCCTTCACGAATCGCTCGATTCCGAAGGCCGCACCGCTGAAGCGCAGGCGACAGTGCAGCGAATTCACAGCCTGGATCCAACCGTGGAGCCGCGCCGCTCCAAGACGCCTGTCAAGCGCGACCAGGGTGGCCTGGTTTTCCTCGACGTGGGCGGATCGCCACCGAAGCCACGGCCAAAGGTCGAAGGATTTCAGCGCACAGCGATCGCGCCGGAGCCGCCCGCGCGCCCGCGCACGCCACCGCACATCCAGCCGTCACCCGAGTTCGAGACCCTGCCGGATATAGAGCCATTGCCGGAGGAATCGATTCCGGCGTTGGAGATTCAGTCGAATTCGCTCGCTGAGGCGCCATCCTCGGAAGTCGACATCGAGCCAACGTTCGATCTTTCGATCAGCGACATCGATGTTTCGCCGCTCGAAGGCCTGGAGTCAGCTGCAGATCCGACTCAGTTCGCGATCGACCCTGAGCTCGGCGGCGCTGGCGCGGGCGTCGAAGGACTGGTGGCGGCAAACACGACCGACGCGCCCGACGAGCCCGGACTTGGCGAGCCTCTTTCGACCGAAGATCCTCTGGCGGGACTCAACATCCTCGAGGACGATCGCTTCTTCGTGCACGAGCCAGCTGCTCAAGAGTCGGCGCCGCCGGCGCAGGCCGAGCAAAGCTCGGTGGTTGAAGACGAGGTCCCCGGGTTAGAGACAATCGATCTCACCATCGAGCATCTCGAGCTGCACGAAGAGAAGCCTTCCCGCCACGAGGAAGAGAAGAGAGCTCCCGCGCCAGCCGCCAAAGCAGCGCCAAAGCCGGCACCGCGAAAAGCTCCAGAGCCCGTCGAGGAAGAAGAGCCAGAGCCGGAGCAGGAGGAGGAAGTAGAGGAGGAGCGTCCCGCGCCGAAGCCGAGCAAACCGAAGCTGGTTCAGCCCGTCCAGCCGCTGCGGATGACGCGTCCCAAGAAAAAAACCAAGACGCCCGAGCACGTCGAGCCGCCACCACCGGCACAGCGCCAACCGGTGAATCCGTTCATGCGGCAGAAGCCGAAGCCGAAAGCGCCGTCTCCCAAGTCCGGGCAGCGCGTCGCCACGCCGCCTTCGGACATTCCGCGCGCCGCCACACCGAAGGAGAACACGCCGCAAGCAGTCGACAACTTCGTCGATCTCGCGGATTGGCTGCGTGAAGAGAGAGGGCCGCGCTCCTACCGGATGATCGCTGAGGAAGATCACAACCGCGAGCAAGGCGAGGAGGCCGACTTCACCGACATGCTGGAGAAATTCAAAGCCGGCGTGGCGGCGAACGTCGACGACGAGGACTTCGACAGCCACTACGATCTTGGCGTCGCCTACAAGGAGATGGGACTCATCGACGAAGCAATCGCCGAGTTTCAGAAAGCACTGCGTGGTGCGACGCAGCGGATTCGCGCTTACGAGGCGCTGGGGCAATGCTTCATCGATCGCAACGACTATGAGACGGCGATCACCGTTTTGGGTCGTGCGCTGCGCGAGCCCGGGATGGAAGACGAAGATCTCATTGGCGTCCTGTACCTGCTCGGCTACGCGTCGGAGGGGAGCAAGAAGCCGCGCGATGCAGCCGCGTACTATCAGCGAGTGTTCGCGATCGACATTGATTTCCGTGACGTCAGCAAGCGCCTGAAGCAAATGACAAAGGCCGCGTCGAAGTGACATCGGGCAGCTCTCGAGCGCTCATGACACCCGCGGCCGCCGCCGACAGACACAAAGTGAACGTCACAACGCCGCGTGGAGCGACCCTCCAGGCGATCCAGCTTCCAGTACGCGACAAGCTCGACAAGGTGTCGAGTGCCATGGCCGAGATCGTGGCGAGTGATCTGCCACTCGTTGGTCAGGTCAGTGCGCACCTGCTGGCGATGCGTGGGAAGATGTTCAGGCCGACCCTGCTGCTTTTGTCGAGCGAAGTCGCCGGAGAGCCCGACGAGCAGGCCATCACTCTCGGCGCAACCCTGGAGCTGATTCACCTGGCGACGCTCGTCCACGACGACGCGGTCGATCACTCGGTGCTGCGCCGCGGTATGCCCACCGTCAACGCGCTCTTCAGTCACCAGATCTCCGTCATCATGGGAGATTTTCTGTATTCGACCGCGCTGACCAATCTGGTCGCACTGGGAAATCTCGAAGCATTGCAGGCGTTGACGCGTGCCTCCACCGAGATGACGCTGGGTGAGATGCGTCAGCTCGCGGTGACGGAACCGCTGCGGTTCAGCGAGCGCGAGTACTATGACCTGATTCGGTCGAAGACTGCATCGCTGATGCGAACCGCTTGCGAGCTGGGGGCGCTCTCCGGCGCTCGTCGCTACTGCGACGCACTTGGCGCTTTCGGAGAGAATCTCGGCATGGCGTTCCAGATCACCGATGATCTGCTCGACTATCGCGAAGAGAAGGAGACGACGGGCAAGCCATCAGGTCTCGATTTACGCGAGCACAAGGTGACGCTGCCCCTCATTCACGCGCTGCGCGAGATGCCGGCATCGTCGCGCAAAGAAGTCGAGCGTCTGTTCGATACCGAGACTGCCAGCGACGAAGACATTGCGTCCGTGGTCCGCATCGTCGAAGAGAATGGCGGCTTCGAGTACGCTCGCGCCCAGGGCGAGGAATTCGCAGAGCGTGCGAACGAAGCACTGGCAGAATTGCCCGACACCGTAGCGCGACGGTCGCTGACGGCGTCAATTTCCTATGTCATGGAGAGACACTCATAATGCCGCCGCCGCCGCGGGGACATAGCAGGCGCGGGTCGTTGTTTCATGCTCTGGTGCTCGCCACGGGATTCGTCACCGGCGGGTTGCTGACACAGGTGGGGAGGCGGTTCCTGCCACCAGGAGCGGCGAAAGAATTCTTTACAACGGGGGTCACTCCCGCGATCGGGCCACTGCCTGTTGATTTGATTATACTGAAGTTCGCGCTGGGACCAATCGCGCTCGACGTGTCACTTTTGAGCCTGCTGGGTGTAGTGGTGGCTTATCTAATCGCGCGTTCGCTTTTCTAGGAGCTTACATGTTCGGAAATCTGGGTTTCCCCGAGCTGATGATCATCATGGTGGTAATCCTGCTTCTGTTTGGTGCGAAGCGGATTCCGGAGATCGCTGGCTCGATGGGTAAGGGAATCAGGGAATTCAAGAAGAACATCAACGATGCGACGCGCGAGGTCACGTCCGAGACGAATTCGTCGCTCCCGGACACGCAGTCGCGACTGACTTCCGCTGAACTGGAAAGACGGCAGACCGAGGAAGCGGAGAGGCCCGCGCCCAAGAGGTTGATGTAATAGCTTCCCGCTATTGAGTCGTTCGGCGAGCTGAAGCTTCCACCTGCTTCCGCCGATCGTCGATCTTCGCGACCGCCCTCAGATTGGCCAGGAACTCATTGATCCGCTGTCGCCTGAATTGGTCCGTGGCCTGCTGCTTGAGCAGCGCCTTCTGAGCCTCGAACGCCGCGCGACTGGCGGGGATGCGATTGTCCACCCGCTCCACCACCACTTCTCCCGTTCCACGAATCGGCTCGCTCACCGTATGAAGCCGTAGCGTTAACGCAGCCCCAACAGCTTCGGGCGCCTGGGCCAGCTCCTGCGTCCCGGTCACGCGCGTGAAGTATTTCGTCTGGACGATCTGAAGATTCATCAGCTTCGCGGCTGATTCGAGCGAGCTGGCGGCCGCGACCTTCGCGAAATTCCGCGCCTGTGGAATCAGGGCGTCGATTTTTTTCTGACGCATCAGATAGGAGCGGACGTCATTCTTCGCCTGATCCAGTGGTATGGTTCCACCTGGCGAGAGTGAGTCGAGGCGAGCGAGATAGTAGCCGTCCTCGGCGTCAAAGAGCTCGCTGGTTTCCCCCGGCTTCGCTCCCTGGAACGCCCACGGTCCGACGCTCGGGATGAACTGGCCGTTGACGGTCAGCGCATTACCCTCGACTGCTGGGGCGCGCAGGATCGGAATGTGAAGCTCGCGTGCCGCCTCGTCGAACCTAGATGGTTGATCCGTCGACGCTGCGATGCGCGACAACGAGTCGGCGCGACGATCGGTCCGTGTCGCAGCCGAATCGCTCTGCTGAATGCGCAGCAGGATGTGGTGCAGACTGATGGTGTCACCCTTCCGCTCATCGACGCGAATCAGGTGATAACCGAACGACGTGAGCACCGGCTGGGAGATCTCGCCCGGCTTGAGCGCGTAGGCGGCCGCCTCGAACGCGGGCACGAAACGACCTCTGACGCCCTTGCCGAGCGCCCCGCCGTTCACCGCCGACGTGGAATCCGCTGACTCTGCCTTCGCCACATCCTCGAACTTCTCGCCCCCGACAATTCTGGCTCTGAGTGCCTGCGCACGCGCCCGCACCGCTGCGGAGTCTGCGGGACTCACCGCACGCGGGATGATGAGGATCGAAACCTTTGCCGTCCCCGCGCGCTCGAACAACTTCTTGTGCGTGTCGTAGTAGGCGCGGACCTCATCGTCCGTCACGCGCACGGCTGAATCGGCAATCCGTTCCGGCCCAAAGCCGACGAAGCTCACCTGCGCCGAGTCGTGAACGTCCTGAAAGCGCCGCCACAGCTGCTCGTCCGTAACGTATACCTCGGTCGCGACCTGATCGAACAGCTTTTCCTTGGGAATCTCAGTGCGATAGTACTGCTCGAGCTGGAAAAGCAGGCCCTGCTGCTTGGCCATCGGGCTGTTCAGGAACCGCTGGTACTTGGCTGGATCGAACTGCCCGTCGGTTTGGAGATCGGGCGCCTGCATCAGCTGGGGAGGTGGGCTAAAGCGTGCCGCCTGAAGGATTTCGTCGTCTGTTACAGTGATGCGCCGACGCCGGTATTCCTGGCGGAGGAGGGCATCGGTCACGAGCTGGTCGTACGCCTGGTCCATCAATCGCTGTCTCTCGTCGAGCGAGATGCTTTGATTGCTGCGCTGCGTCTCTTCTTGCTCGAGATTTTGCGTTGTTTGATACCAGGTGGTCGCGAGTATGTCCTCTCCGTTCACCGTGGCGACGGCAGTCGTACTCGTCACCGGCGCTCTTCCGAGCAGGCCTGAGGTCTGTGCGAGGAGAAAGCCTCCGACGAACAGTATGACGATGATTATCCAGATGTACTTTGCGGAGGCCCGCATCGCTTGCAACAAGGGCGCTACTCCTTCACGAATTTGAGGGCCCTCGGGACCGAGGGCGGATGGCGTATAGCCTTGTAAGGTATGAGTTTGAGCGAGTCAGATGCAAGTCGCGCGAAAGCGGAGATTGGTGCATCTTACAGGCTTGGGGCGAGCGTGAAACCGGAGTTCCCCGCAAGATGTCGCACAGTTGGCGTATTTCGTTCAGGTATCTGCACCAGTTCCCTGGTGCCGGTACCTGGTAACAGGTGCCTGATTCTGAATAGAGGATAGCTTTGGATTACGATAGGCTGCGCGAGCTACAAGAAAAATTCGAGGAGAATCCCCGTCGGTACTTCGCGCCGCTTGCGAACGAGTATCGAAAGGGCGGTCAGCCCAAGCGCGCGATCGAGATCTGCCGTGCTCAGCTCGCGCAGATGCCCGGCCACATGAGCGGCCAAATCGTTTTTGGCCAGGCCCTCTACGAAGCAGGCGAGTTCGAAGAAGCGCGACAAGTCTTCCAGCGCGCACTCACTCTCGATCCGGAAAACCTCATCGCATTGCGAACGCTCGGCGACCTGTCGCTCCAGAGCGGCAACACCGTCGAAGCGCGTAGCTGGTACACCAGACTGCTCGACGCAGATCCGAAGGACACCGCCGTCATCGCGCTCGTATCCGAAATCGATGCCTCCGCTGAGGCTGCAGCTGTGCCGACACCGGCATCGGTTCCCATCGACGATGACGTTGGCGATCAGGCAATTCCGTTTATCGACGCGGACGCTTCGGCCACACAAGAACCTCAAGCAGCGGCTCAGCCCGCACCAGAAGCGCCACCGCCAAGCGCGCCTGCATCTGCACCCGTGACCGCTGCGCCATCGTCTGCTCCGCCCGCCGGCCTCGAGCGACACTATCCGGAACCAGAAGCCATCCCCGAAGTCGCATTGGGAGCCGAGGGTTTGCAGAGCGCCGTAGTGTCGGAGCCAACGGGCGCAGAAGGTTTGCGCAGCGAGATCAAACCAGCCGAGCCGGTTGGCACCGAAGGATTGCGAGGCGGCGCGCCTCCGCCCGAACCGGTTGGCACCGAAGGACTGAAGGGCAAGCCAACCGTTTCGCCGCTCGAAGGTGCCGCCGCGTCACGATCCGAAGAAGAGACCGCGCTCGACAACTGGAATCCGCCACGCGGGGCGAACGTTCACGAACGAGCCGAATCGCGCAAAGAAGACCGGATGTTCTCTGGCGCAGCGCCAGAGCCGTTCGTCAACGAAACCATGGCGCAGCTATATCTGCAGCAAGGTTATCGACAGCTCGCACTGAAGGTTTACTATCAGCTCGCCGAGGTGCGACCGAACGATCAGGCGTTGAAAGATCGTATCGCTGAAATCGAAGCGGCGGACCGCGCGGCACATCCGGAAGCAGTAGCCGAAACGAGACGCGAGCCACCGCCGATCGAGCGTCCGTCGCCACCGCCTGGCGCGCCGCGCTCGCCTTCCATCGAGGCTCCGGTTCCTGCGGGTGCTCCCGAGTCCGAAGAGACACCAAGCTTCGATCGCACACCAATCGATTCACCGCCGTCGCGTCCGTCGCGCGAGCGCGAATCGATCGAGGCTCCCGCTCGGGAGGAACCGCGCGCCGAGCCAGAAGGAATTGCAGCCCGCCAGCCATCGATCAGGGAATTCTTTGCCACGCTCGGCAGACGGCGTCCACCGCGCTCACCGGGCGCGCCCAGTGGCGGTGGCAGGGGTTCGACGAACAGCATGCAGAATGAGCCCGCGCCGCCGCCTATGGCCACGGCAGCACCGGGCGCGTCGCTCGACGCAGTGTTTGCTGGTGCGCCCGTGAATCCGTCGGATAGTCGCGCGGCGTCTCGACTCGCCGGCGCCTTTAGTGGCACACCTGGCAGCACGACGAGGACGCCACCGACTCCCCCGATGCCGACGCCGCGGGTGAATCCGCGACTGCCGCACGCACAGGAATCGGAAGAAGACGTCGCGAAATTCCGCGCCTGGCTCGACGGGCTCACTGGCGAGTGAAAATCGCAGTCATCAATGGCCCCAATCTCAATCTGCTCGGCACTCGGGAACCGGCTCTGTATGGAACCGAGACACTTGCCGACATCGAGAAGCATCTCTTGATCGTCGCCAAAGAGCTCGGCGTCGAGCTCACGTTCTCGCAATACAATGGAGAAGGTGAAATCGTGGACGCAGTGCAGGCGCTTCGTGGCAGGGCAGACGGTGCTCTCGTAAACGCCGGCGCCTACAGTCACACGAGTCTGGCCATTCGCGACGCGCTGGCGGGCGTGAAGATCCCGTTCGTGGAAGTTCACCTCACCAACATTTACGCGCGTGAGCCGGAGCGCAGGCGATCCGCGTTGGCAGATGCTGCGATGGCAGTGATTTGCGGGTTTGGCGCTTACGGATACGAGCTGGCGCTTCGTGGTCTGGTGAAGCGTCTTCCGGTTGCCGCGAATGGCTGATCGTCGTCCCGCGCGCATCGCCGCGCTGCGCGACTCGCTCACTGCGGCGCACATCGATGCCCTGGTGCTGACGAGTCTCCCAAACGTTCGCTATCTCACCGGCTTCTCGGGGACAAGCGCGTTGGTGCTCGTCACTCAACGTGATCTTCATTTCATCACCGACTTTCGTTACGACACCCAGGTCGGTGAAGAAGTCGGCGACCTCGCGAATGTACGAATCGAATCCCAGAGTCTTTGGACGGGATTGTGGAATCTGGCGGCCGGCCTGAGCGGCATCGACATCGTCGGCTTCGAGTCAGCTCACCTGCTGCACCGCGACTTTCAACGCCTTCTCACTGACGGCACGAGATGGCAGTGGCGCCCGCAGCTCAACCTGGTCGAGGCGCTGCGCGAATCGAAGGACGCTGATGAAGTCGCGCTCATTCGTCACGCCGGCGGAATAGCGACGCGTGCACTCGGCAAGACGCTGAAGGAGATCAAGCCAGGCATGACCGAGCTGAGCGTCGCCGGAATTCTCGAGCACGCTCTGCGCGACGAGGGCAGTGAGGACTTCCCGTTTGCGACGATCGTTGCCTCGGGACCGAGGGCAGCGTTGCCGCACGCGCGTGCGTCCTCGCGCGTGATCGAGCGGGGAGATTTGTTGCTGCTCGATTTCGGCGCGCAGTACAAAGGCTATTGCTCCGATGTCACTCGGACCGTCGTCGTTGGACGCGCGACGACTGAGCAGCGCGAGATTTACGACATCGTTCGTCACGCCAACGACGTCGCTGCGCACTCGGTGCGCGCTGGGATGAAGGGTCAGGACGCCGACGGCTTGGCGCGCCACTACATCGAGGACCGCGGCTACGGCGACGCGTTCGGTCACAGTCTCGGTCACGGCCTCGGGCTGGAAGTGCACGAAGCGCCGCGCCTGGCGAAGACCGTCGAGGCGCCGCTTGGCGAGGGCGCGGTCGTGACGATCGAGCCGGGAATTTATAAACCGGGTTGGGGCGGCGTCCGAATCGAGGATGATGTCCACCTCGCCGCCGGCGGTCCCGAGATACTCACTGACTTCACCCGAGAATTGCTCGAAGTCGCATGAAGACCACCAGAGTCTTGTCGCCGCTTCCCGGTTCCCGCTTCCCGCTGCCCGCGAGATGACGATGATCGATCTTCGCTACGTGAAGAAGCTTGTGGAAATGCTCGATGAGTCGAGTGTGGATTCGATCGAGATCTCGTCCGACAAGGGGATGAAGATCAGGATCTCGAAGACGCCGCAGCAGCGGGGTGCAGTGCAGGTGGCGGCGCCAATGGCAATGCCGGCTCTCCTCCCGGCCGCGATCCCGGCAGCGGCACCGGCCGAAGCGAATTCGCCAGCCGTAGAAGTGCCCAAAGTGGAGGCTGCGAAGTCTAAGTATCTGGAGGTCAAGTCGCCGATGGTCGGCACTTACTACAGCGCGCCGGAGCCGGGGGCGAAGCCCTACCTCACGGTCGGCGACAGAATCGGTAAAGGTCAGATACTGTGCATCATCGAAGCAATGAAAATCATGAACGAGATCGAGTCGGAGTTTGATGGAGTGGTGAAGGAAATACTCGCGCAAAACGCGCATCCCGTCGAATACGGCCAGGTCCTTTTCCGTATTGATCCCAATGGCTGAGAAACTGCAACCGCCCGCACCTAAAACGTCCGCGCCCACGCCTTCGCACTCGGCTGGGGGTCCGGCTTTCGATTACAAGTCCGTGCTGCAGCACATGATCCAGGCGAACGCGTCGGACTTGCACCTCAAAGTTGGCCGGCCACCGACGTTGCGCGTCGATGGTCACATGGTCTCGCTGGAGCTGCCGCCGCTACGACAGGAAGATCTGCGCAGTCTGGCCGAGCAGATCATGGCGCCCAAGAACATCAAGGAATTCTCGGAGAACAAGGAATCGGACTTCGCGCTGGCAGTGCCCGGCATTGGACGTTTCCGCGTCAACGCCTATCAGCAGCGTGGCACGATCGCTTACGCCATGAGAACGGTCCCGTTCCAGGCGAAAACGATCGCCGAGCTGAATCTGCCGGAAATCTGCGAGCGCATTTCACTGATGCCGCGCGGACTCATTCTGGTGACGGGAATCACCGGGTCCGGAAAATCGACCGCTCTCGCGTCGATGCTGCATTACATCAATCAGAATCGGCACGCGAACATCATCACCATCGAAGATCCAATCGAGTTCCTGCACCGCGACATCAAGAGCAGCATCAACCAGCGCGAGGTAGGAACCGATACCAATAGCTTCGCGCAGGCGTTGAGGCGCGTGCTGCGGCAGGACCCGGACATCCTGCTCGTCGGTGAGATTCGAGACATTGATACGCTCGACACGGCGCTCAAGGCGGCGGAGACAGGTCACCTCGTCTTCTCGACGCTACACACCACCGACGCGACGCAGACGATCAACCGTATTCTTTCCTTCTATCCGCCGCACCAACAGACGGAAGTGCGCTACATGCTTTCGACGGCCTTGCGGGCAATCATCTCGCTGCGCCTGGTGCGTCGTGCCGACAAGAAAGGTCGTGTGCCCGCCGCCGAGATTCTCGTCAATACCGAGGCGGTGCGCGACCAGATGCGCGACATGAACAAGTCGATGAACATTCCGCAGCTGATCAAGGAAGGCGCCGTGCCTTACGGCATGCAGAGCTTCGACCAGTCTCTGATGAACTGGTACCAGCAGGGCGTCATCACTTACGACGACGCTTTGTTCGCGGCTACGAATCCGGCCGAATTTGCTTTGCGCGCACAGGGAATTGGTGCGGCAAGCGATACTTCGTGGGACACGGTCAAGCAGGAAGTCACTTAACCTGCGGATTGCGGAGCGCGGACCAACGGCATTGCGGACTGCTGACTAATTGAGGATTGGGAGACCCACTGCGGATTGGTCACCATTCGAAATGCGCATTACGGACTAGTCCGAAGTCGCCGATCCGCACGGTCACCAATGCGCAGTAGGTCTCCCAATTCGTACTTAGTCAGCGATCCGCAATGCCGTTGGTCCGCGCTCCGCAGTCGCGATGATATATACTTCGATCCTACGTGTTTAAGAAAATCCTGATTGCAAACCGCGGTGAGATCGCTCTACGAGTCATCCGAGCCTGCCGCGAGTTGAGCATCCAGACTGTTGCCGTCTACTCCGAAGCGGATCGCGAATCGCTTCATGTCCGCTTTGCCGACGACGATGTCTGCATCGGGCCGCCGCCG
>DASXSL010000018.1:0-33998 GCA_036506035.1 Gemmatimonadaceae bacterium
ACGAAGAGATGGCGCTGTTACTGGAAACGACCGTTGGCGCTTTGAAGATGCGAGTGCATCGGGCGCGAGAGGCGCTCCAACAACTGCTCGAGGAGAAGTACGCATGATGCTTGATGACGCTGGTTTCGAGAGAAACGACAAAATTACGGGGAATGAGCCCGCTCAGAGAAAGGACAAGCCCGCCGAGAGACTCTATGACCGCGAGGTTCCGCTCAACGGATCCACGAGTCACGGATTGCTCCACGACTGGCTCGATGGCGAAGTAGACGTAATGCGCGCCAGTGAAGTCGAAGGCAAGTCGAAGGTCGAGCTCTGGACCAGGATCAACGCCGAGAGCGAGATGCTTCGCCGCCGCGTGACTCCGGTTGGCGTCCAGCAGCGCATCATGGCCTCCCTGCCAGAGACGCCCGGCACCGCCACCAGCTGGCGGAAGCAGATTACGCCTGTTTCGGCGATCGCAATCACCGTGGCGCTGCTTGCAGTCGGCGCCCTGATCATCCAGGCTCTCCGCTAGAGCTATTTTTCTCCCGAGCAAAAACGCCCGACTCCCTTGCGAGTCGGGCGTTTTTTTTGTCCCTTTTAGTGCTGCGAAATCATTCCCGTAGGCGTAGACATTGCTGCGAATGCGATATGGAAACGTCGGCGTAGACCTTGCAACTGGACTGCAACTCTTTACTGTTTAGCAGTAGAGACCATACCTGATCGGAGGCGTTTTAAGATGAAGAAGACCATCGCTGTAATCGCATTACTGGCTGCTCCGGCCCTGGCTTCTGCTCAGGCTGGGCTCTCCAAGATCCAATTCCTTGCGTTGCAGCAGGAGCTGCGCGATCAGGGATGCGGAGTGACGAACGTCGACGGTCGCTACGGCCCGCAGACTCGTCGTGCGATCGCGACATGCGCCAAGAAGTTCAACTCGGCCAACAACGCGCAGGCGTTGCTCGTCGCGATGAACATCGGCTTCGGACCGAACGACAATCCGCCAACCGGTCGCTCAGGCGGTGGCACGGCGAGCGAGAACAGTATGAGCTCGGGCGGCATGGCGTCGGAAGCGAAGGCTGAAGGCGAGAGCGTGAAGACCGAGAAGAAGGAGCACGCCGCAGCCGGCAAGACGCACCGCAAAGTTGCGCACAAGACGGCGACGGAGCCGACCAAGAAGTACTAGGCTTCGCTACAACTCGAGACTTAGCTGCACCTGGGGGACGAGCGCACCAAGCGCCTCGTCCCCTTCTTCGTCTTCCCTGCTCGACCAGCCGCGGACTCCGTACCTGGCGGTCAGCTTCTCGAAGAATTTCGCCAACCCCTCGCGATACTTTTCCCCCGCATAGGCGCTGTTCGCGTAGGTGTTGCGGTACCTCTCTGCCAGGTGCGGAAATTCCTGCTCGATGAAGGGGAGATAACGTTTTCTCGCCGCGGATTTGAGTCGCACCGCACACGCACCGACGTAGGTCGCGCCCGCCTCGGCTACGCGCTTTACCAGCGCCTCCAGATCCGATGGATTGTCGGTGATTCCGGGAAGCACGGGCATGCAGTTGATGCCAGCTTCGATTCCTGCTTCGCGCAGACGCGAGAGGGCGCGAATTCGCGATTCCGGCGTTGGCGCGCGTGGCTCGATGCGCCGCGCCAGCTCGCGATCGAGCGTGATGAGCGAGATATGAATCGAAAGATCCGATAGGCGGTTGATGCGCGAGAGCAAGTCGATGTCGCGAGTGACGAGTGGACTCTTCGTGATGATGCTGACACTCAGCCCCGGATGCTCGGCGAGTACCTCGAGGATTCCACGGGTGACGCGAAACCTTCGCTCGGCGGGTTGATACGGATCGGTTGCGGTGCCGATGACGATCGTCTCGCCATCGAGCAGCTTGAGATGGCGATCGCTGCCGAAGCGCAGAGTTCTGCTCAGAACTTCCGGTGCGTTTTTCTTGACGAAAATGTTGCGCTCGAACGCTAGCCAGGGCGGGAGCTTGTTGTACGCTTCGCCGAGTGCGTCGACCATTTTCTCATCGGCAGCCGCGCGTTCCATCACCCAGCGATGGGTGTAGCGAGCGTAGCAGTAGGCGCAGCCGAACGCGCATCCGATGTACGGATTGATGGACCAAAAGCCCATGCCGGTAGTTTCGGGACCGTTGAGGACGCTCTTCGCCGGTGACGAGTAGTAGCGGATGTCATTCTGCTCGCCGATAACGGGGAGTTGGCGCGATTCTCGTTCGTATGCAGCGCCGAAGAGCGAGGGGGCGTTCGGCTTCATACCCGAATATAGACCGAAGATAACGCTTTATCTAGCTCATCCGGAGTCGTCAACAGAACTGGTGCGAGCAATGAGTAGCAAAGATCAGCTCGTTCTATTCACCTTCTCTCAATAACTGAAGCCGAGGCCAAGCCCGTCGTCCGTCGGCCGAACGAAGAAGTGATCGTACTTCGGATTCCTCGAAATCCGCAAAGCCTGAATTGCAGACACGCCGCCGAAGATCAGCGAGAGCTGTGTCTTGGACAGCGAAGAGGTGCGCGACATGAAAGCGATGTCGCTTACCGATCCATTGCGGCCGATGGTGATGTAGAACAGCGTCGTCGCAATTCCGCCAGCGAGAATTCCTCGCTCGATCGGTCCTCCGCCTTCGTGCGGGATGTCGAGGATTGCTTCGTTGATGAGTGTCTGCGCCACCAGACCTGACGCGGAGAAAATGAACTGCTTGTGCGGATACCTGCGGCTATCGATTCCCGAAAAAATCGTCGGCCGGCCGCGGTCGAGCCCGACGTGCGGATGAAATCCCATCAGCAAGGAGCTCAATACGTGCGCGCTTTCGTGGGCGATAATGCTGGCCCCGAAGCCGAATGCGAATCTCCGCCAGTAGCTGTCGTTCGACGAAGCCGACTCTCCGGTCGCGTATCGTCCGTAAGGGACTATCGAGCCCGACTGTGCCGCTGCCGAGACGGGAGCGCCACAAAAAAGAAACATTCCCAGCAGAGCAGGAAACATTGCGCCGGAGACCAGTGAACATAACTTCTTCCTCGGGCGCCCTGCGTGGAGCACGAAATCGATGGCTGAGCGTTTATCCGACATTGCGATCCAGCGCGAGCTGGGGAGTCTCCCCGGCTGGAGCAGACGCGGCGACGTCATCACGAAGACATTCCAGTTTCGGAGTTTTCTGACCGGCATCGACTTCGTCACCGCCATCGCCAAAGCCGCCGAGGCGGCCGACCATCATCCCGACATCGACATCCGCTACACCAAAGTCGTCTGCACGCTGAGCACTCACTCTGCCGGCGGGATAACGCAGAACGATCTCGACATGGCGCGGCAGATTGATCGGGTGCAAGAAAAGTTCGGGTAAGAAACTACGGATTGCGGACCAAGTGCATTGCGTATCGCCGACTAAGTACGAATTGGGGGACTAACTGCGCATTGGTGACCATGCGGATTGGGAACTTCGCACTAGTCTCGCAGTGCGGATTTCGCAGTAATGAGCAATCCGCAGTCTAATTCCGGCGATTCCCCAGCACCCGCAGGACGGCCATGAAGATGTTAAGCAGATCCAGATAAATCTGGACGGCGGCGCCGACGTACTCTTCCGGGCCGTAGAAATTCCGCAGCCGCCAGGTGTCGAACACCAGCAGTCCGCTGAACAGCAGCACCGTCACCGACGCCAGCCACAGATCCACGGCAGCGTTCTGGAAGAAGAGATTCAGCAGCATCGTCCCGATCAGCACCCACAAGCCGACCATCAGGAAGCTGCCCCAGGCGCTGAAATCGCGCCGGCTGACGAAAGCGTAAATGGTGAGAATGCCGAAGGCGCCGACTGTGAGCACCGCCGCCTGACCGATCAAACCGGGCTGCGTTCTCCCGTAGAGGAACAAAGCCGGCGAGATGATCACGCCCATCACGAAGTTGAAGAGCAGGACCAACCCGATGTTGAACGGGAAATCGGTCTTCTTTCGCGTCGCCATGATCAGCGGCGCCAGCGTGGCGAAGAACGCGATGAACGGATGCTGTGCGACCGCTGCCATCAGGTTCGGCTGTGAGAGCCCGAACGACGCTCCCACCATCGTTACCAGAACACTGACGAGTACGAGCGAATACGTACGGCGAACGAGGGTCGCTCTCTCCTCCCCCGTGCGGACCAGCGTTCCCGTTTGATACGAGACACCCATTTTTATTGACTCCGAAAAGGATCGAACGTGCGAAATATATTACCCCGCATCAGGCGTGATGATCAGGCTGACTCTGACCCGCCTTTTTTTGTTGCGATTCGGTCCAGTAGCGGTGGTAGCTCCTTTATGTCGTCCAGAAAGTATGTCGGCTTGTATTGCTCGAGCGCCGATCTGGTAAAGGGACCCCAGAGCGCGGCAATGGTGATCACTCCAGCCGCGTTGCCCGACTTGATGTCGTGTGGCGAATCGCCGACGAACACGGCTTCGTTGCTTTCATAATCGAGCTTCTCCAACGCCGCCCTTACCGGATAAGGATCGGGCTTGTGGATGTGCACGGAGTCGTATCCGATAGCGACTTCGATGTAGTCATCAGCACCGATGAATTTGAGTCCGCGCTCCATCATCGCGTTGCCCTTGCTCGTCACTACTCCCATCGGATGCCCGCGCTGGTACAAAAGTGCGAGAGTATCGATCACGCCCTCGTACCGCGCCATCAACCGATCGTGATTCTCGAGCTGGAAGGTCCGATATCGATTGACGAGGCGCTCGCGATCCTCGTCTGACTCGACGTAGGGCGTCAGCTGCTTCGGCAGCGGCGTCCCGATTCCCTCGATCCACTCCGCATCGCTCGGCTGCCTGTTGCGATCCTGAAAGGTGTGTCGCATTGACGCCAATAGCAGCGCGATGGAATCGACCAGCGTTCCATCGAGATCGAATAGAACTGCCCAGGGACGAGAATCAGGCATGATGCCAAAGTAACCGTGTCGGCGCCGAGGTGAAATCGCCCGTTCTCCTCGTTGTAATGGGGGTTCCCGGTCGCGATATTTGACTGACTATGGGCACTGCTGCGTTAAAGCGCACGAGCTTCAGCAAGCTGTTCGATGAGATCGGTACCGTAGATCAGGTCGGAATCGAAGAGCGGGTGGCCAAGTTCACTACGCGCAGCATCAAGAAGGGCTCGAAGTTGTGGGGACTCAAGACAGCGGTCTCCATGGTCGATCTCACCACGCTCGAGGGGAAGGATACCCCGGGCAAAGTCGCGTCACTTTGCCAGAAGGCGAGGCGGCCAAGTGCTGATCCGGATGTGCCGCCTGTGGCGGCCGTCTGCATTTACCCTTTCCTCGTCAAGCACGCGGCGCGCTGGCTCGCCGATACTGCAATCAAAGTGGCGTCGGTCGCGACATCGTTTCCATCGGGGCAGAGTCCGCTGCCGTTGCGACTCGAAGAGGTGAGAATCGCGGTGTCCGATGGCGCCGATGAGATCGACATGGTCATCAATCGCGGACTCTTTCTCGCCGGCGAATTCAACGCCGTGAAGGACGAGATCAGCGCCGTCGTCGAAGCATGTGGTGATGCGACGCTGAAGGTGATTCTCGAAGTCAGCGAGCTCGACACCTACGACAACGTTCGCGCGGCGTCTTTTCTGGCGATGCAGGCGATTCGTGCGGGCGACTTCATCAAGACGAGCACCGGCAAAGCATCCGGCAGCGCCACGCTCGCCAACACCCAGGTAATGATCGAGGCCATCCGCGATTTCTATCTCGCGACCGGGATTGCGATCGGGATGAAACCGGCGGGCGGGATCCGCACCGCCAAGCAGGCTCTCCATTATCTCGTTGCCGTCAAAGAGACCCTTGGCGATGCCTGGCTCAATTCGACGCGCTATCGGTTCGGCGCCAGCTCGCTGCTCAACGACCTGCTGCGACAGATCGAGAAGGAAAAGACTGGTGCTTACCAGGCGCCTTACTACTTCACAGAGGCCGCGGAGAGCTACTGACATGACATCGACGAGGGCCGTCACCAGAGCGACCGGCTCGAGCGCGATCCCGCAGCTGATCTTCGGCGATTTGTGGGAATACGATCCAGCGCCGGAAACAGCGGATCCCAGACTAAAGCCGAAGTACGATCTGTTCATCGGCGGCAAGTTCGTCGCTCCCAAATCAGGCAAGTATTTCGAGTCGATCAATCCTGCCACTGAGGAAACTCTCGCCGAGATCGCCCTCGCCAGTCAGGCCGACGTCGATGCGGCGTACCAGGCGGCGCAAAAGGCATTCGGGGCGTGGAGCAAGTTGCCCGGTGCGGAGCGCGGCAAATATCTCTACCGCATCGCCCGGCTGATTCAGGATCGCGCCCGCGAATTCGCTGTCGCTGAATCGATGGATGGCGGCAAGCCGATCAAGGAATCGCGCGACTTCGACGTGCCAATGACCGCCGCGCACTTCTTCTATCACGCTGGGTGGGCAGACAAGCTCGAATATGCCGTTCCAGGGGCTACGATCTCACCGCTCGGGGTGATCGGCCAGGTAATACCATGGAATTTCCCCATGCTCATGCTGGCGTGGAAGATTGCGCCGGCTCTTGCCGTCGGAAACACCGTGGTGCTGAAGCCCGCCGAAACGACATCGGTAACTGCGCTCAAGCTCGCCGAGCTGCTGCAGGAAGCGGAGTTGCCGCCCGGAGTAGTGAATCTGGTTTGTGGAGCAGGTGAAACAGGAGCTGCCGTGGTCAATCATCCGACGGCGGCGAAAATCGCGTTCACCGGATCAACCGAAGTCGGCAAGATCATCATGCGTCAGCTCGCCGGCACCGATAAGAGGCTGACGCTCGAGCTAGGCGGCAAAGCGGCGAACATCGTCTTCGACGATTCACCAGTAGATCAGGCAGTGGAAGGCGTCGTCAACGGAATCTTCTTCAATCAGGGCCACGTTTGCTGCGCTGGCAGCCGGCTGCTCGTTCAGGAATCCATCGCCGAGATGTTCGTGGCGAAGCTGAAGAACCGGATCGATGTGTTGCGGGTGGGAAACCCGCTGGACAAGAACACCGATGTCGGTGCGATCAACTCCAAGGCGCAGCTCGATAGGATCTGCGAGCTGGTTGATTCAGGCGTGACTGCCGGCGCCGAAATGTATCAATCAACAGCGTGCACCCTGCCGGGTCGCGGATACTACTACAAGCCAACGGTTTTCACTGGAGTAACACAGAGTCATCGCATCGCGCGCGAAGAAATCTTCGGACCGGTGTTGAGCGTCCTCACTTTCCGTACTCTCGAAGAAGCGGTCGAGAAAGCGAACAACACCATGTACGGTTTGTCGGCGGGAGTGTGGACCGACAAGGGGTCGCGGATTCTCAAGATGAGCACGCTGCTCAAGGCCGGCGTCGTCTGGGCCAATACCTTCAACAAATTCGATCCATCGTCGCCATTCGGCGGCTACAAGGAATCGGGGTTCGGGCGGGAAGGCGGGCGTCAGGGACTCGTCGACTACGGGAAGTTGGTCTAGATGGCACGCATTCCCGTCACCAAGACTCCGAAGATTTACGTCGGCGGACAGTTCATTCGCTCGGAGAGCGGGCGGGTTTTTCCAGTGCGGGAAGCGGGAGGCGGGAAGCGGGAAGCGGGGTTGCTCGGCAACATCCCGCAATGCACGCGCAAGGATTTGCGCAACGCCGTTGAAGCGGCAGCGAAGGCGGGGCCGGACTGGGCGCAGCGCACTCCTTACAACCGCGGCCAGATTCTGTACCGGCTCGGCGAGATGCTGGAGTCGAGAAGCGGGGAGATGGCTGAATCGCTGGTCGTCTCCGGCGCATCGACCAAGGCCGCGGCAGCGAAGGAAGTTGCTACCAGCGTCGACCGACTCATCTACTACGCTGGCTGGTCGGACAAGTACGAGCAGGTGCTGGGCAACACCAATCCGGTGGCGGGCCCCTTCTTCAATTTCACTGTTGCCGAGCCGATGGGGATCGTTGGCATCATCGCCGACGATCGGTTCCCGCTGCTTGGGCTATTGAGCCAGATCGCGCCGGTAATAATTGCCGGCAACACCTGCGTCTGCCTGGCGTCCCAGGAGTTTCCATATCCCGCCATCATGCTGGGAGAATTGCTCGCTGTCTCTGATCTACCGGGCGGCGTAGTGAACATTCTGACCGGGTTTAGAAAGGAGCTGGTGCCGACATTCGCGACACACACCCACATCCGCGGACTGAGCGCCGTGGTCAACCAGGAAGAAAAGAAACAGCTCCAGCTCGGCGCGGCGGAGAGTATCAAGAGGGTACGAGCGCGCAAGCGGGACGATGGGATCGATTGGGCCGGCGAGAAGCTGCAGAGCGTCTACGAGATTCGAGACTTCGTCGAATTCAAGACGACATGGCATCCCATCGGGGCGTGAAGTAACTGCGAGCGGTGAACCAACCGCCATTGCGATCTGCGAACTAGTTGCGAGTTGCGAACCGACTGCGAACTAACGGCTGCGGGTTGCGGACTGCGGACTAAATCGTGGAGAGAGCATGAGAGGATTTAAGCTGCCGCTCCTGATCGCGTTTGTGGTTTCTGCCGGAAGTCTCGGTGCGCAGACGCGCACACTCAACGTCGGTGGCGGCACCGCCATCAACTATGAAGTGACCGGGCGTGGACCAACTGTGGTGTTCATTCATGGTTGGTCGCACAACCTGAGCGTATGGGACGACCAGCTGCCCGCGTTCAAAACTCGATACCAGGTCGTACGCTACGATTCGCGTGGATTTGGTCGGTCCACTGGTTTCGCCGACGAAAGTGAGGAGCCGCACGATTTGTTGGTGCTGCTCGAGGCGCTCCACGTCAAGAAAGCCTACATCGTTGGACATTCACGAGGCGGCAGTGTCGCACTCCGCTTTGCAGCAGCCTATCCGAATCGAGTAGCCGGTCTCGTTTTGTACGGCGCGTTCCCGGAAGGATTTCCGGCGCCACCAGAGGTTGGTCAAATGTTCGGTTCGCTGCCGACCGTTGCGAAGCAGAACGGGCTCGATTCCGTCGGCAAGCTGATTCTGGCAAGCGCGATCGCCTGGGTGCCCGCCGGCCGCACTGATGTCACCGATCGCTATCGCAGATTGTGGAGATCGTACGCCGGCAAGGATTTGCTCGACCCGCACGCGGAATCCGGCCGTGTCGCAATGCCGCAGATCTCACAGTACCCAAATGTGAAGGTGCCGACACTCGTCATCATCGGCGACCACGAGGCGCCATTCATCGCGGCAGCTGCTGACACTCTTGCCGCTCACATTCCCGGCGCTAAGAAAGTAGTGATTCCCAACGCCGGACATGGCGCGCACTTCGCCCAACCCGCTAGCTTCAACTCCGCGCTAATGGATTTTTTTTACGACGTTGAACGAAACAAGAAGAAATAGCCATCGGGGCGCCAACTGAGAGAGGTGCGACGCCGGCGAAATCGAGCGGAGAGGAAGTGCAAGGGGTGAACGCGATCGAGATGCGCGCATTGCGCAAAGTCTACAAAGGAAGCGGCAAGTCAAAAAAAGGCGGCGGGTCTTCGTACAGTGCGAGGTGGGCTCCGCCGGGTACCAGCGCGCCGCCTTCGGGCGATGTGATTGCTCTCGAATCGCTCGATCTCGCCATTCAGGCTGGCGAGTTCTTCGGCTTGCTCGGTCCCAATGGCGCCGGCAAGACGACGGCAATTGGAATCCTCACCACGCGTGTTTTACCCACATCCGGCCGGGCGATCGTGGCGGGCGCCGATGTGGTCGAGGATTCGGTTCGCGTCAGGCAGACGATCGGCGTCGTTCCTCAGCGTCCCAACGCCGACCTCAGTCTCAATGTCCTCGAGAATCTCCAATTTCACGCCGCTTACTTCGGTATCCCTGGCAACGTGGCGACCAAGCGCGCTTACGAGCTGCTCGAGAGATTGGGCCTGTCCGACAAAGCAAATGCCAAGATGATCGAGCTCTCGGGTGGACAGCAGCAGCGACTCATGATCGTGCGGGCGCTGATGCACGAACCGGAGATCATCTTCCTCGACGAGCCGACTGTCGGCTTGGATCCTCAGGCGCGGCTGGACTTGTGGGAGATTCTGCGCGACATGCATCGGCGTGGCCGCACGATCGTAATGACGACCCACTACATGGACGAGGCGGATCGTCTCTGTGACCGACTGGCGATCATCGACCGCGGGAAGCTGCTTGCCCTGGACACACCGCGTGCTCTCAAATCGAAAGCACCTGGCGGCACACTGATCGAGCTGGTGCTCGACGGCGATGCAGCACCGGCAGGCGAGATTGCCGAAACGATCCCAGGAATCAATCGCGTCGAGGCCAACGACGGGCTGCTCCGCGTCCACAGCAGTCGAGGCGGACAGACGCTGCCGGCGTTGATCGAAGCGGCGGAGACTTCGGGTCGTACAGTCACCGACATCCATTTATTGCAGCCGAGTCTCGAGACGCTGTTCGTATCGCTGACGGGACGGAAGCTCGGATGACCGCTGTTGCCATCGCTACTCCGCACGCTGAGGTCCGCGCGTCATCGATCTTCGTGGCGCTGCTGCGCCGCGACATGCGTGTCGCGCGTCGTGAGCTTCCATTCTTCCTGCTACGCACCACACTGCAGCCGTTGATGTTCGTGGTGGTATTCGGCTATCTGCTGCCGCGGATGGGATTCATGGGTCGAGGCTACACCACGGCACTCTTGCCAGGCGTACTCGCCATCAGTCTGACTTTCTCCAGCATCCAGTCCGTCGCGTTGCCGATGGTACAGGACTTTGGCTGGACCAAGGAAATCGAAGATCGGTTACTTGCTCCGGTCCCAATCAAGCTGGTGGCGGCGGAGAAAATCGTCTCCGGCGTGCTGCAGGGAATCGTATCGGCACTGTTTGTATTGCCGGTGGCCCGGATCATCATGGGTCCGATTCCCAATCTCACCTTCGCTCACTTCGGTGACGTGCTGTTGATCACTATCCTCGGCGCGGCAGCGTTCTCATCGCTCGGCTTGTTCCTCGGCACGGCGATTCAGCCGCAGCAGATTGGTCTGATGTTCGGTGTAATTCTGGCGCCGATGATTTTCTTCGGCTGCGCCTACTATCCGTGGCAGGGACTCAGCACCGTACCGGCAATGAAGTACGCTGTATTGATCAACCCTCTCGTCTACGTCGCCGAGGGGATGAGAGGTTCACTGACACCGAGCGCGCCGCACATGCCGTTCGGCGTGGTGATCGCTGCGCTGATTGTGATCACTGCGATTTTCTGGCTGCTAGGGATGCGCAGCTTCCTCAAGCGAGCGGTCGGATAGCTCAGTCGGAGAAGCCGAGTCAGCCGGAGCCGCTTCAGCCGCGGGCGAGTCAGCCGGAGCCGGCGCCTCAACTTGTGGAGCGGCAGTTGCTGCGGCGACGTCTGCCGGATTCATCCGAGGCGCACGCGGCAACGACAGCGTAAACGTCGAGCCTTTTCCAACCGTGCTCTCGACGGTGATCTCGCCACCCATGGCATGGGCGAGATCGCGGCTGATCGCTAATCCCAATCCGACGCCTTGCATCGGCTGATTCAGACGACGCTCGGCTTGCACGAAGGGATCGAAAACTTTCTCGAGCTTTTCCGATGAGATACCGGCTCCGGTATCGGCAACCGAAATCTCGATGCAACTGCCGCGCGGCGTCGCCGAGAGTGTTATTGAGCCGCCTGGATCGGTGAATTTCACGGCGTTGGTGAGAAGGTTGAGAACGATCTGCTGCAGCTTCTCCGGATCGGCGAGGACGGACGCCGTCTTGTCGCCACCCTTATAGGCGTACTTGAGACCCTTGGCCAGAATCTGTGGTGCGATCATCGATTCGGTATCGTGGAGCGCCTCGTCGACCGGGACGGAAGTGAGCCGATACTCGGCCTGACCCGCATCGACCTTCGCAAAATTCAGCACGTCGTTGATCAGAGTGAGGAGGTGCTGCTGACTGCGTCTGATGCGCGCGACGTCCTGCGCCTGTTCAGCATTGAGAGAACCGCGGATGCCCATTCCCAGCAGCTCGGCGTATCCGCCGATCGCATTGAGTGGAGTGCGCAGCTCGTGACTCATGCTGGCCAGAAACTCCGATTTCGCCTGGCTGGCGGCGAGCGCTCCTTCCTCGGCCTTCTTGCGCTCTTCGATATCGACGGCGATGCCAAGCCAGGCGTTGATTTTTCCTGATTCGTCGCGGCTTGGGCGGCTTCTCGCCAGGAACCAGCAGAAGCTCCCGTCTACGTTGCGCAAACGCAGCTCGGCCTCGTAATCCTTCCCGGCTTGGACAGCACTCTGCCAGCCCCAGACAACCCGGTCGCGATCGTCGGGATGGATCGCATTGGTCCAGCTGTAACCGATAGTCTCTCGCTCGGAGAAACCAGTGTAGTTGTACCAGTACGGATTGCAATAGGTGATCTGTCCGTCGGGCTCGGCGAACCACACGACTTGCGGAGCGAGCTCGAGCAGATTTTCAAACCTGCTCCTGGTTGCAACACTCCAGCGCTCGAACTGTGTCGCGGCCAGCGCGACGCCGAGCAGCAGGATACTGATGATTGAAACAATCAACGCCAGTTGAAACGTGCCGCGAACGAGGCCGTCGGTTGTTCTCAAGATGGAAGCGCTCGGACCGAAGCGGGTAGCAGCCATCGCGGTGTAGTGCATGCCGATGACTGCTGACGCCAGCAAAAAAGCCGGGCCCGACTTTCTGACCCAGGTGGGATGTTTTGAATCGGCTTCTAGCATACGTCGCGTCACGAACAGCGCTGCGAATGAAGCCACAACAGCAATCGTTATCGACGCGGCGACGATCTCCAGATCATAGGTGATGATGGCGCTCGTGCGCATTCCCGCCATGGCGGTGTAGTGCACGCCGGCGATTGCCGCACCCATGAGAACGCTGGCGATAATCAGCAACGGAAAACTGACATAATCGCGGTTGAATATGAAAAAGGCGATACTGCTGGCGACGAGCGCGGCGATGAACGAAGCGATGATGAGCAGAACGTCGAACCAGATCGGGACTGGTGCACGCAGAGCAAGCACGCCAACGAAATCCATGCTCCAGATGCCGATGGCCATCGCCAGCACTCCGCCGTAAATCCATCGCTGACGTCGAAGACCTTCGGCGAGGCGGACACGCTGCGCGATCTCAATGGTGGCGTACGCACCAATCGCGGCGACCACGATGGAGAGGACGACAAGGGGAATCCGATCCGGTAATGCAGTCATGCTGGGACGCTCGAGTTGGAGGCGTTAAGGACGATTCGTTCCTCCTGTTATCGTCGGATAAGCAGATACGGCTCAGGAAGCGGCAAGATGCAAGCCGACACCTGGACATGAGTTCGCCGCTTTAAGTGTTTGGCTGAATTGCGCTTAGGACGTTAGTTTCTGGCCGGCCAGCGGGGGCGCTGAACATGGAACGTGCTCGATGCAGCCCGGGTTGCATCGGTCCTTACCATCGAAGCGAAATGCTCAGGGCTCAAAGGAATGCACTTGCGCCGATATATCGCCCGATATAACTTCGGCGTCTTAAGATATATCGCCAGTACTATCGGAGCCGCCGACTGGCGCTCCACTGGCGCAGTACAGGCTCGTTTCGAGAGGGTAAGTCGATGCGCGAGGGACATTGTGGGCCGCGGTTCGGCTGGGCGTTCGGGATGCGTCCCGAGAACTTCGGATTTGATGCCGGCTCTTTCTGGGCAGGTCGGGGCCGATCGCGTGGTGGTCCGTTCAGCGGCGGCAGGATGTTCGACCAGGGGCATCTCAAATACGTGATTCTGCGCCTGCTCGATGAGAAGCCGCGTCATGGCTACGAGATCATCAAGGAAATCGAAGACCGGTTCGGCGGGATGTATTCACCCAGTCCCGGAACTGTCTATCCCACTCTGACCATGCTAGAAGATCTCGGCTACGCGCGCGCGAGGCCGGAAGAGGATGGCAAGAAGATCTACGAGATTACTGAAGAGGGAAGGAAGCATCTCGCCGAGAACCAGCCGCTCATCGACGACATCTTCTCGAAGATTGCCGACTTTGCGCAGAGCATATTCGGCGAGCCGATGATGGAAGTGCACCGCGGGATGAAGAACGTCGGCCGCGCTGTCTATGCCTCGAAGAGCTCGCGCACTCCTGAGCAAATCAAAAAGATCAAGGAGATTCTCGAGCGCGCCGCGAGCGAGATTGAAGCGGTTTAGCTCTGGTTCGTCAGCAAAAGCATCGCATGAACTCTGAACGGGTCGGCTGAAGATTTCTTCAGCTGGCCCGCTTTCGTTTCTAGGGCAGCGATGGCGCGCAGCCATTCATCGGCCGTCGAATCAGCAGCGAGCAGAGTCTCGAGCTCCCGCTCGACGGCGGCACATTGTGGTGCGGTGGCGACGCGTCGCGCCCGAGCGGCGGCGATTGCACGCGCAGTGCGCAGGTGTGGAGGCGCGGTCTCGATCGAAGCATCGATCCTGGCGATGATAGCTCGGCGATGAAGAGCATTGGATGCGCTGAGTCCAGCCGCTTCAGAAGCCTTTCCGGCCGTGAACCAGCGGTGAATCATTTCACTCGCGCGCTCGGTGTCGGCGGGGATTGTCGGTGTCTCGACGTCGCCTGCGCTGGTGCACGTGTCGATCTGTGCTGTAAGGTCGGTGGTGACCCGATCAGCATCACCAACCACGAGCTGAGGTACGCCATCAACTGATACCGCTGCGATGAAGCCAGGGCGCTGAGCTTTCACCGAGGCGAGTGTTGCCGCATCGGTCTCGACCAGGTACATGTCAGCCGAGCCATCAATAGCTATCCAGCTCTCGAGAATGGCGCGCAATCGTTCTGTCTGTGCGGGTGTGCTTTCCATTTCGGAATCCCTTTCAGACGGAGTTGGAGAAAACCCGGATTTGAATGACGGACTGGGTGCACTCGTGCCAACTATGTGCTTAGCGACGTTCCATTTGCGTTGCACGATTGACTCGCTGCCCAATATTTCCTGCGCACTCAGTGGTGGGCGAATCGCGTGAACTCTTACTTCGGTATGACGCGAGGCGAGACGCGCAACACGTCCGACCCGCTGTTCCATTCTGGCTGCTGTCCAGGGAATGTCGAGGTGGATCACCGTGTCTGCGTCCTGAAGATTCACTCCTTCACTGAGCAGATCGGTGGTCAGCAGCAGATCGATTGCTTCGGCCGACCCTGGGTTTCTGGAACCCGTCGCGCCGGGCGCGAACCGGTTGATTGCTTCCGTTCTAGTCAGCGCACCACCCGCTACTCTCGCACCGTGCGATGTCAGCATCGCGACCCTGCCTCTTCGGGCGAGTCGACGAAAAAGCGTAGATACTGTCTCGGCGTATTGGGCGAAGGCGACGATCCTGGAGTCGGGCTGTCGCTGCTCAATGTAATCGATTATGCGTGCGCGCTCGGCGTCAATTGTGGGACTCGCAGAGAATCGAGCGAGAAGAAGCTCGAGCGCGTTCAAGTGCGCGCGTACCGCTGGAAGCAACTCGGCGTGGTCGACGATCGGGGACGACAGAAGCTCGCCGAATCCGAGCTGCAGCGCACCCTCGCCGTAGATCCAGGTCTCCAGCTCTTGCGTCGTCGGATAAGTTCCGGCCTCCAGCGACGAACAGAGCGCGACGGCTCTGGCGACGCGCCGTTTGACGGCCTCGTGCAGGGCTGCTTCGCTCGATGCCCACTGGTGGACGAGACCGCGACCGATGAGCGCACCACCCAATCCGCCGTCACGCAAAGGAACCGGCGGCGGCAGCGTCATCAGCTGGTCAACGAGTGCGCGATCGTCTGAAACCTCGTGGTAGACGACCGGCAGAATTGCCGGGATGCGGAGAGCGTCAGCGAGCTGCTTCTGTTCACGGCGCACCACGCACAACGAGAGCTCGCCGGTGGTCATCGCCCGAGCGCGGGAGCCGAGGAACAGGGACAGTAGCGCCACCAGATCGTGTCGACGATTGTGGATCGGGGTCGCGCTCAGGAGCATGACTTTCGCGCCGCGGACCAGCGATTCCAGCGCGAAATATCTGTTGGTCCGTGGATTTCTGACGTGGTGCGCTTCGTCGACGATCACAAGATCGTATGAGAGGCGCTTGTGAGTTTTCTCGACTCGACCTACATCGCCGCGGCTGAGTGATTCGAACGTAACCAGCTTGGCGTCAGTGCGAGTGGCAGCGAGCGCGGCACGCCACATCGAAGTCAGAGCTGCCGGAACTACGATCAACCGATGCGGAAAGCGCTGGGCGACGGCGATCCCAACGTAGGTTTTTCCCATGCCTACGTCGTCGCACAACAACGCTCCATTGAACTGATCGATAGCGACTTCCAGTCGTGCGATGGCGGAGAGCTGATGCGGATGTAGCGTGATCGAGCCGAGCGCTGGGTCAGGAGCAGGCGCACCGAGAATCACTCTCGCGATTCGCGAGCGTACCGTCGCCGCGGACGCAACACACCAGTTGCGATCTGGCTCTAATCGCAGCCGACACTCCACGACAGCAGCGCCTGCACGCGATTGCGATCGAGGCGATACGCAGACAATGTCGCATCGAGCAGCTCGTCATCGGACGGAATCTCGCCCTGCATCGCGCGCTCGCCGAGCGGCGCCAACAGCTTGCGCGCACGGTTCCAGCGGAGAGGAAGTGGAAGAAGTGACATCGTCCAGCCGAGGTACCTGCGGTATCCACCGCGTGCGGGTTCAGCGATGGCGTTCAACCATGCGGCTGCCAATGGCCCGTTCAGAATGGCGGCCAGTGCGAACGCGTCGGCGAGATTCCGGGAATGCACGACATAGCAGCTATTGAGAGCAACGAATCGTTCGTTCTCAGCGACGACGATCGCGCGTGGCCTGAGTCCGAAATCGGCCCAGATCACGCGGGGACGGTCGCAGCTCGCACTCTCGGTGCGAAACAGCGACCACCAGATGCGACTTTGATGCAAATCGGTGCGCTTGATCAGCGCATCCCGATAGGCTATCAGCCAGCGACGCGCGAGTGGCGGGAGGTCTCGCCTGGTGCTGCCATCCTCGCAATGGGTCCAAACCAGGTATTCACTGGTGCCGGTGAGCGTCCATTGGTCGAGGGCCTCGCCGCGAATCACAGGCCGCAGCATCTCGCGCTCGATTTCACCACTGCGCTCGCCAGACGAAATGTGCGCGATTTGTCCGTCGAGCGAATCAACGCGCACCAGGTAAGCCTCGTTGCAGCCGGTTTTCACGCCGAGCAGCGGCCGCCCAAATCTGGAAATGTTGAAAGGAGCCGCCGAGCGAGTGACGTGATCGAATGCCTTGCGGACGGTATCAGGAAGGAGCAGCCACGGACTTCCCGGAGTACCATCGATGGACAGACGGTGCGGTGTGCACTGCCAGCTCCTTGTGCCTCGAACTGATCGAAGCGTCACCCGGATTCTTTCGCTCTGCAAATCGGCGGGAACGCTGTCGTTAACCGGAGAACGCGTCTCGACACGACGTCGCGCGACGATGAGCGATGGATAGACGGCGGCGTCGAATTGAGACCGGGATTCGCTGAGATCCTCGATTGAGACAATGTCGGCGCGGTCGAGGAGCAGCTCGCGCACTCCGCCGCCAGCGAGCGATCGCCAGAGTTTGTTCGGCAGCAGATAAGCCATCGTCCCGCCTGGACGCAGTAAGTCCCAGGCGCGCTCAACGAAGAGCGCCGCGAGGTCAATCTGCGCCGCGAATCCGCGTCCCGCCCCCGCGCTTTCAGCACCGGCTTCCCAGGCTGCGCGGCGATAGACGGTGAAGGCGTGTCTCAGCTCGCGGCGCGTGCTTTCGGCGATGCGGTGTATTCGCACCCAGGGAGGATTGCCGATTATCACATCGAAGCCGTCCTCGGCGGCGATGTCGGAAAAGTGAGCGCTGTAGGAGAAAGGAAGCGCCGCACCTTCGCGTAGTGCTTTCATTCTATCGGTGGCATCTCTGATGCTGCGGCGGATACCCGTTAGTCGAACCCGCATCTGTTGATCGGGTGCGTGGCGAAGTCCGAACAAATCTCTGCCTCGCACCATCGTCAGTATCTCTTTGCGCTCGGCCGTCAGGCGTACCTTTCTGCGCGCGAGGGCATCGATCGCTGCTGATCGCTCGAGACGGTCAAGGCCGCGCGCCAACGTCGCCTTGCGTGGGCCGCTCGCCCTCATGTAACGGCCACGCAAACTGGCCAGTCTGCGGCTGCTTCTAATGCTGCCGCGATCATGGAATGCGCCGCCGGCGAGAGAGTCGCCGACTCGAATGTGACGATCGAGGTTCGGTAGCGGCGCAGTTCGCATCGGGTCGGGCTCGTCACTTTCGATCACAATCGAGAGCCAGAGGCGGAGCTCGCAGAGCCAAACGGCAATGGGATTGAGATCGACTCCGAAGATCGACTTCGTGAGCACGCGCCGACGAATTTCGGCGATTGATCCGAGCTCGCCGTGTTCCTGGCGGAGCAGAGCGAGCCGCTCCAATACGTGCACCAGGAAAGCACCCGATCCGCAAGCAGGATCGAGGACCTTGATGCGCTGCACAGCCTCGAGCGACGTGGGCGTTGTTGCCGCTTCTCTGATCGCGGAATCGAGAGCGTAATTGGTAAGGCGCTCAACGAGGTCCTGCGGCGTGTAGAAAGCTCCGCTCGTCTTGCGATCCTCCGCTGCCATCAGGGCTTCGAAGGCTTTGCCGAGGATTTCAGGATCGATCGATGCCTCGGACCAATCGCCGCTGTCCTCCCGACCGTTGAAGCGGTAATGCGAGAAGAGAGACCCGAAGGCGTCGCCGAAGCTTTCGTCGGAGAACGCGTTGGCGCGACGCTGTTTCTCGAGGTGCGAGCGTGCGAACAAGCCGCCGTTGAGAAATGGAATTCGGCCGAAGTCCGTCGCCCGAGCCGAGCGATCGCGAACCCTGGTGTTGAGGGTTCCGAAAAAAAGTGGTTCGAGTACTCGCTTCTGATATCGTCCGCCCTCTTCGGTGCACCGCGAATAACCATTGGCGAGGAAGGAGAAGTCGCCGTTGAGCCAGCCTTTGGCTTCCAGAAAAGACAGGAAAATGAGACGCGAGACGTAGAGCAATGCGAGCTCACGTCGCTCCAGTCTCTCGATTCTTCCCGTGATCGATGCGGCAAGCGCATCGACTGTTCGCTGCAGGGTACGAAAGAATCGGTTGGTTATTGCCTCGCGCCCGAGCACGTCCAGCCAACGCGCATGGGTGAGCAGGTCAGACTCGCCTCCGACTGCCGCCAGCGTGCAGAGTGTTTCGGCGTCACTCTGCAGCACGTGATCGCGTCGGCATAGCAATGATACGACGCGAACGCGAGAGCCGGTCGAGCGCCAGCAGACGATTGCAACTTCAGCTGGTGCGGTGCGCGTTGCGATGATCAGCCAGAGCAGCTGGGGCGATGTTCTCGCTAGTGCGTTGGCAGTGCGGGCGAGGGTTTCGCGCGAGTCGGGCGCATTCTCCAACTCGAGCGCCAGGCCGCGCAGAGCGCCGCTACCCTGGGTGATGCGCGCGCTGTGCAAACCGTCTGGTAATCCAAGCGTCCCGATCGCCCTTTGATCGAGCGGCAGCAAGCTTCCCGGAAATCCAAGCTCGCCGAAAATTTCGCCGACGCGATCGAGTGAGGTCGCGCCTTGAAGGAGAGCGGTGGCGCGCTCGAGGGTCGGCACCTGCAGAGCCTACTCACAGCTGGCGCGGCGCCCTGCATCGTTTGGTGGCTATTTAGCGCGAATCGTCGCTGATCAGTGTCTCAATCTGGCGTTGAGGCTGTCGGCGAGACGCCGTGCGCGAGTGTTGGTCGAATCGAGCTCGGTCGCGCGTCGATAGGCGTCGCGGGCGGCGGTCGGATGTCCGTCGGCGAGATACGCATCGCCCATGCTGTCGTAGACGTTCGCAGAGGTCGGATAGGCCATGATGTTCTCGCGAAACGCTCGTATCGCGTCCTTGTAGCGCGCCTGGCTGAGAAGCGAATAACCGAGGTCGTTCAGCAATTTCTCCGGCGTCGCTTCCGGATTCGCTTCCTGAATCCGGTGATACTCTGCCATCGCCGCGTCGATGCCGCCGGCGCGAAGTTTCGCGGCGATCTGTGTGCGCGCCAGAGCTCCCGGAGCGGTGTAAGGCTCGTACTCCAACATCGCAAGTCCGGGATGCGATCCCGGAATGACTGCCGCCAATTCTTTGACGACGCTCAGGCCATTCGCGCTGTTGGCGAAGTAGACGAGACCGCACTGTCTTTCGACATTCAACAAAGTGAAGGCAGTGAACCCTGAATCCGAGTTATCGCCGTGATGCACCAGCTCTCTACCCGTCGAATCCTGCTCGATCGCCCAGCCGAGTCCCCAGCCCACGCCGGGCGCGACTTCGACCGCAGCAGTCTGCATCGAGCGCCACGTCTGCGGCTGTAGACCGGTGCCGTTGATGATTGCCTGGAGAAACCGCGCATAATCCGATGCCGTGGTCTGCAAGCTTGACGGTGCCCGAGCAACACGTGGTCGGGTTCGTTTTCGCACCTCACCAATTCGCCCGTGTCCGATCGCCGCATCGTCCTCGAATCGGCTCTCCCAGATGAAGCTGCTGCGATTCATTCCCAGAGGCTCGAGCACCAGTGCCTTCATTTCGTCCGCTAGCGGACGACCCGTAATGGCTTCGATCGCTTTCCCGAGAAAGACGTAGCCTTCACCCGAGTATTGAAAGCGTGATCCCGGTGTGAAGGCAAAGCGGAGCGAGTCGTTGCCAAATCGTTCATTTTGGAGGCCAGATGTGTGCGAGAGGACCATCTTGGCGGTGACGAGCTGTCCGCGCGGATGGCCGTGAAAATCCGGGTAAGGCGTGTAGTCGACCAATGGCCGATCGAGGTCGAGCTGTCCGGCATCGACCAACTTCAGCGCAGCATAAGCGATAACCGGTTTGCTCAGCGATGCCGCCTCAAACACAGTGCGGTCGGCACTTACCCGACCACTCTTCGAGTTGGGAGTACCAAATCCGCCGCGCCAAACCACTTTTCCGCCATCGATCAGTGCGAGCGCGATCCCAGGAATGGACGCACTATCCATCAACGGCAGCATGCGTTGACGCAGCGTCCTTCCGGAATCGGCGATGCATCGATCGGCAGCGTCCTGCGCACCGGCGACCGCTGAACAAACCAAAACGCTCGCCGCCAAAATCCTCAATGATTTCATTATTCTCACTGAGAGATGTACGTTCGTCCCTTCCAGCTCACTCTGCGGCCGCGAATCACTGCCGTAAAGAAGATGTACAGCAGCACCAATGCGCCGAGCGGATAAGCGAGTGCGTAGAGGGGATTTTCTTCGATGGTAATGTAGACGACGAGCCACCACACGACCGCCGCCGCGCACGACATGATTGCCCAGAGCATTGTCTGGGTGGCAGTGGCAACCCCGAGTGCAGCGAGTGTCAGCGCCAGCGGCGGCAACATCTCCAGCAATGGCGGCAACAATAGCGCAAGCGGGAAAATGCTCAGACCAACCTTCCCGAAGGGCACCGCATCGAGTCCGCCCGCAAACACGTTCTTGCGCCAGCCAGTGACGATCTCACCGAGCGACGCGTACATCCGCGTCGATAACTGTTTGACGCCGAGCCTCAACACCACTCGCTTCCGAGCGGCGAAGAAGCGTTGCGCGAGCAGAAGGTCTTCTGCCACCGACGAACGTACACTGCCATGTCCTCCGATAGCTTCGTAACTGGCGCGCCTGACGAAGATGCACTGGCCGTTCGCAATCTTGTTGCTCACTCGGGTTGATTGAGTCACCGACTCTGTTCCGCCGTAGCGCAAAGCGATTATCGTGAACATTTGCGGCTGTACGATTTTCTCCCAGAATCCTCCAAGCTCCTGCTTGCCCGCGACCGATAAAAGGTCGGCGGTAGTGCGGTGCATCGCGTTTATCGATCGGGTGACCAGATCGGGCGCATGGATAGTATCGGCGTCGGTGAACTGAAGAATCTCGCCGTGGGCCAGCTTCGCGCCCAGAGCGCACGCCCATTGCTTACCGAACCAGCCATCGGGGAGCGGAGAATTCTTCACGACTCGCACACGCGCATCACCGGCTGCCGCCTCGCGAGCGACGTCGGCGGTGCCGTCGGCTGAGGAATCGTCGACTACAATGAGCTCGAGGCGTGGATAGGTCGTCGAAAGAATCGACTTGACGCAGCGCGCGATGTTGTGTGCCTCGTTCCGGGCGGGAACGATCACTGAAACGAGCGGCGGATTCTCGGGCGGAGAATCACTCTCGTCGTCGAGCGAACAAGAGTGTCGCAGCCTGACGAAGGTGATTAGTGGCGGCACGATCCACGGTGCGGACCATAGCAATGCGGCAGCGAGGTCGTGGTTCACGATGCGCGACGTTCGGAATCGGGATGATTCACTGAGAGTGACTGGCCAAAAAAAGCGGGGCGCCTGACTGGCGCCCCGCGTCAACGGGAGGAGTTAGCGATTCCCGCCGCCTCCACCACCACCGGGGCGACCACCACCGCCTCCTCCACCTCCCATTCCACCACCGCCTTGGCTACCGCCTCCCCCACCACCAGGTCGGCCGCCGCCGCCGCCACTCTGACCGCCGCCGCCCCCGCCGCCAGGACGACCGCCGCCTCCACCTCCACCTTGTCCGCCCCCACCACCGCCGGGGCGTCCACCACCTCCACCACCTTGTCCACCACCACCGCCTGGGCGTCCGCCGCCACCGCCACCTTGGCCACCTCCGCCACCGGGACGACCGCCGCCTCCGCCTTGTCCGCCACCACCTTGTCCGCCACCGCCACCACCGCCGGGGCGTCCACCACCGCCACCACCTTGGCCGCCGGAAGATCCACCGCCGCCCATGCCGCCTCCGCTACCGCCGCCTGGACCGCCACGGCCACCTCCACCACCCTGGCCGCCTCCACCTTTGGCACCAAAGTTCTCTTCCGTACCAGCCATTCTGCTACCCTCCAGAGTTGTATGTCACCACGCGCGAGAAAGGCAATGCATGTGCCATATTAGGAACATGCAAGCTGAAAAAATGACTGCGTAATTCGCGCCACAACTAGGAATTCGTGTCAGCAAAACATTATCGTAGTGCAGAACCGCTCGCAGCGGGCGCGCGCGTGGCGCTGATTGCACCGGCTGGTCCATTACTAAAACCTGAAGAACTTCCACGCGCACTCGACAACGCGCGCGCACTCGGCTGGGAGCCGATCGTCACGCCGCACGCTACCGATCGTATCGGATACCTGGCCGGCAGAGATCGCGATCGACTCGACGACATCAATCATGCGCTGAGAGATCCGAAGATCGACGGGCTCTGGTGCCTGCGAGGTGGATACGGAATGATTCGCATCCTGCCTGGCATCGATTACGACGCGCTTTCGCGCGCGCCGAAACCGATCATCGGCTACTCAGACGTCACCGCATTGCATGCAGCGGTGCAGCGAAAATGCAGACTGATCACCTATCATGGACCGACCGCGCGGGAGACGATGAGCGATTTCTCGCGCGATTCGTTTGTACGTGCCGTCGTCCAGCAAACTGATTCCTGTGGCGTTGCGCCGAAGGCACGGGAGATCAGCCATGGTCACGCCGAGGGACGACTCGTCGGCGGAAATCTCGCCGTGCTGACGTCGTTGTGCGGAACTCCATTCGCGCCCGACATCACCGACGCCATTCTCGTCCTCGAAGACATTAATGAGCCGGTTTATCGCATCGACAGAATGTTCCAACAGCTGATGCTCTCGGGCTCGCTCAACGGCTGCAGGGCGATTGTCTTCGGCGAATGTGTAAAGTGTCCTGACGACGCCGGCGGTGGTGGCCGCCCGTTCGACGAAGTCATCGATGAGATCGCTGAAGAGCTAGGCGTCCCCTGCATGGCAGGAATTCCCGTCGGCCACATCGACGAGCAATGGACGATTCCACTAGGTGCCATCGGCACTCTCGACACCAAGGCGCGGAAACTCACTGTTACATCCTACGACTCATGAACTATGGCGTATAGGACAGGACAAGACCTGATCGAGGAAGCAAAGCAACAGATCGACGAAGTAACGCCCGAGGAAGTGCGCGAAATGCAGGCGCGTAACGAGCGCGTCGTCTACCTGGATGTCAGAGAGCCAAACGAATGGAACCTGGGACACCTGCCGCATGCGATTCACCTCCCGCGCGGCAATCTGGAGGGAAAAGTCGAAGGTCTCATCGACCGCGGTCAGAAGGTCGTGGTCTATTGCGCGCGTGGTAATCGATCGGCGCTGGCGGCGCTGACGATGCAGCAGATGGGATACGAGGACGTGTGCTCGATGGAGCGCGGCATTCTGGGCTGGGCCGAGATTGGTGGTGAGGTCGCCGATTGACGGGTACGAAGGCGATAACACCGGAGCCTTTTAATATCCCTTGCAAGGATGGTCTTACCATCCGCGGTGAGGTCTACAAAGCCGAATCGCCGTTGGGTGCGGTCATCATCTGTCACGGCTTCAAGGGATTCGCGCACTGGGCGTTCTTCCCCTATCTAGCGCGCACACTCGCTCAGGACGGCCTCACTGCCATAACCTTCGACTTTTCGGGCAGTGGTATCGGCTCCGATCGCGAGTCGTTCACGCAAGCCGCAGCGTTCGCCGGCAACACTTTTTCGCGAGAGCTGGAGGACCTGGACCTCGTCGAGGACTATGCGCGTCGCCAGAAGTGGATCGAAGGAAAGTTCGGTTTGTTCGGTCACTCTCGGGGTGGAGGAATGGCGATCCTTTTCGCGGCGGCGGAAGGCTCGAATGTGAATTCACTGGTGACCTGGGCGGCGATTTCCTATCCGAACCGCTGGTCGCCTGAAGACGTTATCACCTGGCGCAAACGAGGCTATACCGAGATCACCAACTCGCGCACCGGTCAGGTGATGCGTCTGGAGACCGATCTGCTTGACGACGTCGAGCTGCACGGCAAGACGAAGCTCAACATCGAGGCAGTAGCTGGGAAAATCAGGGTACCGTGGCTAATTGTTCATGGTACCGCTGACGAGACGGTGCCAAGCACCGAGGCAGAGCATCTGCACTCGCTCTCGAAAGGCGTCAGTACGCTGCGACTGATCGACGGAGGGAATCATGTATTCGAGGCCAGGCATCCGTTGACTGACGTGCCGGCGGCCCTGGAGAAGGTCGTGCTGGAGACGGCGAAGTTCTTCGTCCGCAACGCGGCAGCGAAATGAACGAGCTGATCCACGGCGAAGAAAGACTGGCTGCGATCCTCACGCATCCGGCGATCGTACAGCTCAGGTCGTCCCTGTCCTCGCGACATCCAGTCGAAGCCGAGCACGAGGCTGGTGTCCGCAAGGCGGCAGTCGCGCTGATCTTTCGCGCGGGTCAGGCTGGCTCTCCGGAGCTGCTGTTCATCAAGCGCGCCGAATACCCGGGTGATCCTTGGAGTGGCCAGATCGCATTTCCCGGTGGACGCGAAGAGAGCGGCGACAGTTCGCTCCAGGAAACGGCGACGAGAGAAACGCGGGAAGAGACCGGAATCGATCTGGCGCGGGAAGGGATGGTGATCGGCGTGCTCGACGATCTGCGTCCGCGCACGGTCAGACTACCTGCTGTCGTCGTGCGTCCGTACGTCGCGGTGCTGGAGCGGAGTGAGCCGCTGGAGCTGAGCCCGGAAGTCGCGCTGGCCTTCTGGATTCCGTTCGGTACTCTCGCGCACAAGGAATCGTGGCGCGATGACGTCGTCTCTGCGCGCGGAATGCAGATCAATGCGAGGGTGTTCCGGCATGAAGATCACGTCATTTGGGGAATGACGGAGCGGATCCTTGCTCAGCTTCTGGAATTGCTTTAAACAGCCATTGCGAGCGGCGAACTAACTGCCAGTTCGAATTGCGATCTAAGTCCGAATGGCGAACCTGGAACTGCGGACGGTTTTCTGGATTGAGGGTTTCGGACCAAACTGCCAAGCTCCGGAGCTCGGACTAATTGAGGACTCGGACCTTTGCGAATTACGGATACTCGACTGGCGTGGATCGCACGATGCCGGATGTTAGGCAGTCGATTATTCCTTGGTCCTCACTACGTCCTAGTCCTCAATTAGTCCGAACTCCGGACTGAAAGTAAGTCCGCACCCCTCAATCCGCATCGGCCGGACTTCGAACTTAGATCGCAGTTCGAAACAGCGGTCAGTTCGCCGCTCGCAGCCTACTTCTCGTCTGCGCCGCCCTTCTCCGCCACGATGCCCGGTGGCAGTCCTGCCGGCGCCTGCTTCAGCTGAAGAACCGGTGCCTCATGGATGATTTTTCCGCCGAGGTATGCGGTGTAGGTGACGGTGCCGACAGCGGCGAGCGACCCGACTACAACGCCCGCGCGCATCCAGCCGGGTATCAGCTCGGCGGGTCGCTTTAGTGATCTCCACCACGAGTAGGCAGCGAATGCGCCGGCGACGAGTATCACCCACATGGCGATGGTGGCGGCGTTGTCGTGTGCCTCTATCACGCCGGGATGAATGTACCAGGGATCGTTGAGCGCTTGGTCTGCCTGATCACCCGTAAAGTGCACGGGGTAGATGAAAAGTCCTGCCGTCGTTAGCGCTCCCATCGCCGTCAGCCACAGTCCTCTCCGTCCCAGTAGCAACGCCAGCACCGTCACTGCCAGCGCAGATATGCTGAGGACGACCGGAAAGTGATTGATGAGGAGGTGAGCGTAGGGCCAGGACAGCATTGTCTTTTTCTCGTCGAGAGCGGGTTACCCGCTTCAGTGGCTGCGAGAACTTACGGTTGGCGGGAAACGGGTGCTGCGACTCTGACGCGAACTGCCACTCCGCGCGGGTGAATACCACCTAATCGGCGCGCGAATTACAGTTGCGCAAAAAGTTAGGCGATACTAACTTATTTGTCAGTTCCACAATAATCTCAGGGGATTCCCTTTGGCGATTCAGCTCGAACGATCCCGACGCAAAACCAAAGTCGAGGAACCGTCAGCCCAGCCCGGATGGCGGCGAGCGCGCACGACACCGTCTCTGGTCGAGGTCTATCGCACCGTCCCCGTCGCCGGCAAAGGCTGGTGGCGGAAGATTCTCGCGTTCGCGGGACCGGGCTATCTCGTCGCCGTCGGGTATATGGACCCAGGCAATTGGGCCACTGACCTCGCCGGCGGAGCGCAGTTCGGGTACACGCTGTTAACCGTCATCCTGATGTCCAACCTGATGGCGATTCTGCTGCAGGGGTTGGCATCCAAGCTCGGCATCGCCACCGGTCGCGACCTGGCGCAGGCGTGCCGCGATAATTACTCGAGGCCCGTCAACTTCCTCCTTTGGGTCGCGTGTGAGATCGCCATCGCCGCGTGTGACCTCGCCGAAGTAATCGGCACCGCCATCGCCCTCAATCTGCTGTTCGGAATTCCGGTCGTGTACGGCGTCGTCATCACGGCGGCCGATGTACTGATAATTCTCTATCTACAGAACAAGGGGTTCCGTCTGCTCGAGGCGCTGGTCATTACCCTCATAGCGACCGTCGGGCTCTGCTTCCTGTTCGAGATCATTCTGTCGCAGCCGCCCTTCGCCGAGGTGATGCGCGGATTCATTCCGACGACTGACATCGTCAGGAACCCCTCGATGCTCTACGTCGGGATTGGAATACTCGGCGCGACCGTCATGCCGCACAATCTCTATCTGCACTCGTCGATCGTGCAGACCCGACAATACGAGGAGACGCCGGAGGGGAAGCACGAGGCAGTCAAATTCGCGTTCATCGATTCGACGATCGCGCTGTCGTTCGCCCTCTTCATCAACGCCGCCATCCTCATCATCGCCGCCGCCACGTTTCACACCAGCGGGCACGCGGAAGTCGGCGAGATTCAGGACGCCTACAAGCTGCTGACGCCTCTCCTCGGCGCTGGAGCCAGTACCGTGTTCGCGCTGGCACTGCTCGCCTCGGGCCAGAACTCGACGATCACGGGCACCCTCGCCGGCCAGATCGTGATGGAAGGGTTCCTCAATATCCGCCTGCGCCCTTGGCTGCGCCGGCTGATCACACGAATGATCGCTATCGTGCCCGCGGTGATCGTCGCTTTCATGTACGGTGAGAGCGGAACGGCCAAGCTGCTCGTCCTGAGCCAGGTCATTCTGAGCATGCAACTGTCGTTCGCGGTTTTTCCCTTGGTGATGTTCACGTCCGATAAGCTCAAGATGGGCGAGTTCGTGAACCCACTTTGGCTCAAGTTGCTCGCTTACACCGTTGCGGTAATCATCGGTGGACTCAACATTTGGCTGCTGATCCAATTCTTCGGTGGGTTGAGCTGATGTATCAGCGGATACTCGTGCCCGTCGAGCACTCTGAGTACGACCAGGTGATTCTGCGGCATGTCAGGAAGCTGGCACGCACCTGCAACGATGCTGCGATTTTACTCATCCACGTCGCCGATGGCTGGGCTGCGCGCAACATCAACCAGCTCGATCTGCGTGAGTCCGAGGAAATGAAGAGCGACCGCGAGTACATCGAGGCGGTGGCGGAGTCTCTCGAGCAAGAAGGATTCAAGGCGGAGGCGATTCTCGCCGGCGGAGATCCTGCCAAGGAGATCGCCGCCTGTGCGGATCGCGAGAACTGCGACCTCATTGCGATGGCAACACACGGTCACCGCGGGCTTTCCGACGTCCTTCGCGGCAGCGTTGCCAGCGAGCTGCGCCACATCTCGATGGTCCCGGTGCTGATGGTGCGCGGCAATCCTGAAGCGAACCAGGAACCGCCGAGGCCGGTCTCTTGAGCGCGGCACGTGAGGAATCGAGGCTGGCTGGGCGCGAAGCGCTCACCGCGCCGGTCGAGGATTATCTCAAGGCGATCTACGCCATCGGCAAAGGAACCGGCGCCGCTGCGACCAATGAGATCGCGCAGCGTCTGGCGCTAGCTCCGGCATCAGTAAGCGGCATGGTGCGGCGTCTCGCCGAGCAGGGCCTGCTCGCCTACGAGCGATACCACGGCGTCAAGCTCACCGAGAGCGGACGCCGCGCGGCTCTCCGTACGCTGCGACGTCATCGGATAATCGAAGCGTACCTCGCTGAGGCGCTGGGATATCCATGGGATCGTGTCCACCAGGAAGCAGAAAGGCTCGAGCACGCTGCGTCGGACGAGTTGGTCGACCGTATGGCGGCGACGATCGGGGAGCCGGAAGTCGATCCACACGGCGCGCCGATTCCCACGCGCGATGGCGCGGTCGATGAAACCGAATATCGGTCGCTGGCCGACATGAACGTTGGCGCGGCGGGATCAGTCGTGCGCGTCGCCGACGAAGATCCGGAAATGCTGAGATACCTGGCCGAGCTGGCGATCGTGCCGGGAAAACGCGTGACGGTCAAAGCGCGCGCGCCATACGATGGACCGATCACGGTGTCCGTTGGTCGGCAGGAGCTCTCGATCGGGCCGGCGTTGGCGGCGCAGGTTCTGGTTGCTCCAATCGCAGACAGGGCTGGTAAGCGCGGCTAGTTTTCGAGCGTGCTCTTCACGCTCATCGGAGCCTTCGTGCTCCTGCAGACACAGCAGAGTTCACTGCGCACGATTGCGATCGATGAGTCTCTCGCCGCGCGGGCGAAGCTGAACGTAGGCGATCGTGTCACACTGCTCGCCCGTCCGGCCGCCGAGGATTTTGCTGTGATGACGGCGCCTTCGAGCAGCTACACAGCGGGCGGTGTCGCACCGGAGACCGTCGTCGTCGCAGCGATTGTGAAGAGGGATGCTGACCCATCGCAGGTGGCGCGCGGAGATCTGCTGGTGCGGATGCACCTCGACCAGCTCCAGCAGATCTCCGGTTATGGTGATCGGGTGGATCGATTCGCTATTGCGACGAAATCTTCCGCCAACGTTGGCCAGTTGCTCGACCACATCAACGGCGTCGCCTTTGGCTTTAGAGCCTATCGCTCCCGTGACATCGCCGTCGAGACGTCGCGGACGTTCCAGGTGGTGAGTCGGTTCCATCGTGCCATCGGTGTCATCACCATCGTCGCCAGCTCTGTCTTTCTTCTCTGCATCATGGTTCTCAAAGTCGAAGAACGCCGACGAGACATTGCAGCGCTCCGATTAATGGGCATATCGCGCGCATCGATCGTAAAATCGATCATCGTCGAGGCTGCATTAGTGGCAGTGCTGGGCAGCATCCTGGGTGTCGTGCTCGGCTGGGCTACATCGGTCTTCATCAACTGGCACTACCAGGCGCTATATCGCACGCCGCTCGCATTTTCGATGGTCACACCGGATATAGTGGGCTTCGCAGTCGCGTTGTCGCTCCTGCTCGGCGCTGCCGCAGGAGTGTTGGCGTCGGTACGACTGGTGCGAACTCCGCCGCTGGTCCTGTTGGGTCGCTGAGTGAGACTAACCCTGGCACGCGCCTCACTCGTTCGGCATCGCGCACGGACTATTCTGGCCGTGCTCGGTGTTGCTGTTTCCGCCGCCATGCTGCTCGACATGGTGATGCTGGCGACTGGAATGCGCGAGTCGTTTCGCGAGCTGCTGCTATCGCGCGGCTTCGACATCCGGCTAGCACCGAAGGGAACGCTGCCGTTCGACACCGACGCAACGATCCCCAACGTCGACGCGATCACCAGAGTCCTCCGCACGAATCCGGATATTCGGGAAATAAGCCCGGTACTCGGCGCATCGATTCACATCCCGGTCGGGGCGCGTGATGTGAGTGGCACTGTCCTGGGGATCGATCCGGCAGTGCAGGGAGACTACGAGTTTCTGTCGGGGCGCGACGTCACGACGCCAGAGTCGATGGTGGCGAACGACAATCTGATCCGGCAGCTACACGCGCGAATCGGCGACACGCTGTCGGTTGCGACGGGCTACGATCCACAGACGCGAACCTATTCCGGCCAGAAGAAGCTGGTGCTGACCGGTCGCGTCCGGTTCATATACGGCGCCGCCGATCAACTATCAGCAGCAATGCGACGCGAGACTCTCGAACGAATGGTCCAAGGCCGAGAGGATCGGGCATCACTCTTCATGATTCGTGTGCGCAGCGGCGCGGATCCGGACCGCGTGCGCGAGTGGATCGAGACGTACATCCCGACCGTCTCGGCGATCTCAGTCGCCACCGCCATCGCGCAGGTCGATCAAAGACTCAGTTACTTCCGGCAGCTCTCGATCATACTCGGAAGCGTAAGTCTACTAGTGGGGTTTCTCCTGGTCACGACTCTCGTCACCGTCTCCGTGAACGAGCGCGCCGGGGAGATCGCGGTGATGCGCGCCATTGGCGTCTCACGCACTCACGTCGTCCAGCAGATCGTTACCGAGGGTGTTGTGATCAGCGTCGTCGGCGCGCTGCTCGGTTTGGGCCTTGGTCTGGAGACGGCGAGGTATCTCAACGACATCCTCTCCACGTTTCCCGGTCTGCCGATGGCGATCGATTTTTTCCTCTTCCAGCCAATGGCGGCGTGGTCGGCGTTGGCGCTGCTCATAGCGAGTGGAATTGGGGCGGGCATCTATCCGGCGTGGCGCGCCGCATCGCTGCCGATTTCAGAGACGCTCCGACGCGAGGCGATCGCGTGAGCGAAGCCGCTCAAATCACCGATGTGCATGAGGACCGCATCATCGTCTCGCTGCGAGACGTGCATCGTGACTATCCCCTTGGCGCAGAACGCGTACACGCGCTTCAGGGAGTGAGCCTGGATGTCGAGCGGGGCGATTACGTCGCCATCGTCGGCCCTTCGGGATGCGGCAAATCGACGCTTCTCAATTTGATCGGCGTGATCGACCAACCGACTTCCGGCACGGTGGAGATCGGTGGCAAGCGCGTCGACGACATGAGTGACTGGGAAGCGACCTCCTTCCGCCTTCACAACATCGGCTTCGTGTTCCAGCGGTTCTATCTGATGCCCATTCTCACGGCGATGGAAAACGTTGCGCTGCCAATGGCGGAAGCGGGGCTTCCGCGCGAAGAGCAGCGCGCCCGGGCAGCGGAGCTTCTGGCTTACGTTGGTTTGAGCAATCGGGAGCGGCATCGTCCGTCGCAACTGTCGGGGGGAGAGCAGCAGCGGGTGGCGATCGCGCGAGCGCTGGCCAATCGTCCGGCGCTAATCCTCGCGGACGAGCCGACCGGCGAGCTCGATGCACACACTGGCGCCGAGATCATCTCGCTGTTCAAGCGGCTGAACGCCGACGGCGCGACGATTGTGGTGGTCACGCACGACGAAGATCTGGCCACCGCCGCCAAGCGGAAGATTCACATGCGGGACGGCAAGATCGTGGACGGACAGCTGTGATAGTGCAGCTGGCTCTCCGCAACATCGCCTATCGGCCGTGGCGTTCGATGCTGCTTTTCTTCGGCTTTGGAGTCGGTGTGGCAGTGATGATCGTGCTGCTGTCGATTGGCGAAGCCCTGCTGACGCAGGCGAGAAGCGAGAAACTGGTGGGAGGCGGCAGCATTACGGTGCTGCCGGAAGGGGTCGACATCGAAGTAATGAAGACGGGCGGGATCGGCGGACTGTTCTTCTCGATAGACCACGCTTCATTTCTGTACCGACAGGTTTTGGCATCACCGCGGTACGCGAGTGACGTCGCTGCAGTCGCACCGCAGATCGAAGGTCGGCTGTTGTATCTCCGTGACAACGATGGGGTCGAATATCCGGTCCATGCTTCCGGTGAGATCCCGTCGGCGACCCGTGCTGTCGGCGCGTTCCCGCAGGTCGTCTCGGGCAAATGGGAGGACGACGATGGGGACCGGAGATGGATAGCGCCGACGCCGTTCGAGCTGCGGAATGAGCTCGATCACTTCCACCTGCCGGGAGACAGCGTGACCAACCGCGACACCTGGGCGGAATGGCATTACTTCAACGTGTTGTCGGAGGGTGGAAAGCGGTGGGCATTCATCTCGTTCATCGTCGGTGGCGACGTCACCAGCTCCAACTGGGGAGGGAAAGTCGGCATCACCCTGCGCGAGCAAAACGGTCGCAGCCGACGCTTCGGCGTCGTGCTCGACCGATCGCTGGTCCGTTTCTCCACGAGAGATGCGAATCTCATCTTTGGTGATTCACACGTGACGGTCATGGCGGACGGCGACTACATGGTACGCGCGTCCGCGCCAGCCGAGGGCGGCTCGGCTGGCAGAATCTCGATTGCGTTGCGCGTTCATCCAGCGCCGATGGCCTACTTTCCCGGCGTCGCGATGACATCGGGCGGGTTTGTCTCTGGCTACACTGTGCCCGCGTTGCGTGCTAGTGCAACGGGAACGCTCTGCGTGGACAACAAGTGCGAAAAGCTGATGGATGCGCAATCATATCACGATCACAACTGGGGAGTGTGGCGTGGCGTCACCTGGGACTGGGGCGCGTCTCGTGCCGGGCAGTACACATTCCTTTACGGCCGCGTGTATCCGGCTGACACTACGCTGTCGATACCGCCGGTGCTTGTGTACCTGGTCGATTCTCTCGGATTCCGTGCCGTATTTCGTCCCAAGCTGATCTCGTACGAAGACAATCGAATCGTACCAATGGGTGCGACGCAGCTGAAGGTGCCTTCGCGCGCAACTTTCCAGGATGCACGCGGCAGCGACACGTTACGCGTCGACATCGAAGTCGAAGATGCGATTGCTACCGACACACGCGCCGGAAAGAAAGCCGCCAAGAAAGAGCGCGGCGATCCACTCGGAAGCGATAAGAAGCGTCCGTACTTTATCCAGATGAAAGGGACCGCACGGATATCGGGCCGGCTCGATGGCGTTCCCTTGTTTGGAACCGGAACGGGTTTCTTCGAGACCTACCGATGAACGACGCGCATTCCATTCCGCATCTATTGCTGGTTCTGGCGGCGCTGCTCGTCACCTCGAAGCTGCTCGGCGCCCTGGCGCAACGCGCCGGGCAGCCGGCGGTGCTCGGCGAATTGCTGGCGGGAGTCCTACTGGGAGCGTCCGTATTCGGGCTGCTCGATCCAACAGATCCGGTGATCCAGGCGCTGGCAGAGCTGGGCGTGATCGTGCAGCTGTTCGAAATCGGCCTCAATACTGATCTGCAATCGATGGCGCGGGTGTTGGGGACGGCGACGACCGTGGCGCTGGTTGGAGTAGTGCTGCCGCTGGCGCTCGGCTATTTCGCAGTAGTCGGCATCCTCGGACTGGAAAAGATTCCCGCGCTGGTTTGTGCGGCTGCGCTCACGGCGACATCGGTAGGGATTTCGGCCCGTGTGCTCTCCGACATCGGTCAACTCAAATCGCGAGAAG
>DASXSL010000019.1:0-12129 GCA_036506035.1 Gemmatimonadaceae bacterium
TTTGTACAAAAACTTATTCCATCCGTGCAACCCTTGATCTGCCCGCCTCGCCACCGGAATCAATTTCCGGCCTGGAATGGCGAGCAGCCGCCGACGCCAGCGGAATCGCGCGCCGTCGCGGGGACGATATTGTGCCCAGCCAATTGATCCACTGAATCCCGCCGGCCCAAAATCGTCGCGATCGAGAACCTCCTCGACGAACACCCTTAAAGCTCCTTCGAACGTTCCAAGTACGTCGTGCATGGCGACGATGGCGCCGTCCGCCAAGCAGGGCTTGAACATCTCGAGGTCCGCTTTCGCGCCCTCGTAGGTGTGATCGCCGTCGATCCACAGAAAACGAATCGGCTCCTTCCACTCTCGGGCGAGATCGTGGGAAAAGGCGCGCTTGATCTCGACGCGATCCAGAACGCGAGCGGTCTGGAGGTTGGCAACGAAGTCGTCATATGAGGTCGTCTGGCCGCGGCCTCGCAAATCAGGATCGGTGCTCGCCGGCGAGGTGTGTGGATCGACGGCGACTACTTTGCCCAGTCCCAGTTCCCCAGTGACGTAAGCGATCGCGACGGTCGATCTCCCCTTGAAGCTGCCGATCTCGAGGTTCTTTCCCTCCGCGGGCGCGAGCGCCGCGGCCGCCATCACGAATCGAGCTTCGCGCTCGGAGAGATATCCTGTTGTCGGAGCAACGAGCCTCCAGCCAGAGTCTATGATTTCTTCGATCCGCTGGAGGTCGGCGCTGTTGAGCACCCGGCGATGTGCCCGACTCACAGCAATTTCCCGGGAATTTCCGACCGCGCTAAGGCTCGCGGCTCAGAATTCAGGATGAAATTCCTCTCCCACGTCGTGGTGTCTGGAACGGCCGGTCGTTCGCGACCGGCTATCAAAATTCTGAACGAGTGCCAGCAGTCTGTGACGCTCCAGCGGAAGAACGAGATACGCCAGCGTCGAGCGCTGCAGCTTCGGCGGTAAAAACGGTTTGTCAGCGTGCGTTTTTCCGTAGACGATTATTGCACCGCCGGGGGTGATCGGCAGCGTGGCACCGAGCTCCTCGTCTTCCAACGCCTCGGACGATACCACTGCTATCGCCGGTACATCCTCGTTGAGCGCGCCTGCTACTTCTCCAACAGTTGCCGCGAACAACACTTCGTGTCCGAACCCAAGCAGTGTCTGCGCGAGCCCTTCCAGCAGGGCGACATCAGCGCCGACGAGAATCACTTTTGCCACTACTCTCCTCAGTCAGCCAGGCGTTGAACCGATTCCAGATCGACTCCGCGAACCTCGATCACCTTGGCTCGCGAAGAGTGGCCGGACACGATGCACAGATTGCGCCGCGAAATTTTCAGCGCGCCCGAAAGAAAGTCGATCAGTGCTTCGTTCGCCATCCCCTCCACCGGCGGAGCCGTGACACGCACCTTCAGGGAATCCCCTTGCAATCCGACGATCTCGTTTCTTGACGACCGCGGCTGCAATCGTATCGACAAACGAACGACATCGCCCCGCTGTAGTGCGAAACTCACATCAATCTGAAGAGCAGTGACTCGATGAGATTGAGTAGGATGTACGCCACGATCGGCGTGATGTCGAGTCCGCCGAGAGCCGGAACTACGCGCCGCAGAGGTTGGAGAAGCGGCTCGCTCAGCTTGTAGCTCCAGCTCACCCATGGAGAATAGGGGGAGATTGGCAGCCAGGAGCTGATCACTCGTACCACGAGCGCTGCCTTGAGGATGGTGAACGTCCAGCTCACCAGCAGGTGGAAGATTCCGGCTGAGCCTTCCTGGCTGGCGAGGATCGAGCGCACCACCTCGAGCCTGATGATGTCGAGCAGTGTCAGCAGCAGAATTCCGCCGACGACTACGGCGACGAGCGCCCACAGCGCTGCCGAGGCTGGCGAGCCGCCCGCTCGCACCACTCTCCGCTCGATCGGCGCAATGATTGGATCGACCGTCGAGCGGCAGAAGCGCGCGATGGCATTGAAGGGACTGATTTTTCTGGTGCGAACCGCCCAGTCGAGCACGCAAATCACGCCGAACACGACGGCTATCGACAACAGCACGGTACGCAGTATGGCTATTACTGCGTCCGCGCCGGCGAGAAATGTCTCCATCTACTGCAGCGTAGGATTCATGTGCAGCTCCTTCACCAGGAACGCAAATCTATCTGCTGCCTCGTCGATCAGCTTGCTTGTCGGCCGTCCGGCCCCATGACCGGACTTGGTCTCGATCCGAACGAGGATCGGATTGGGACAGTTTTGCGCCGCCTGCAGTGTCGCGACGTACTTGAAAGTGTGGCCCGGAACGACGCGATCGTCGTGATCTGCCGTGAACGCCAGCGTCGGCGGATAACAGGTGCCCGGCTTGATGTTGTGAAGTGGCGAGTACGCCAGCAGGTACTTGAACTGATCCGGACTGTCAGACGACCCGTAATCCGATGTCCACGCCCAGCCGATGGTGAACTTCTGGAAGCGGAGCATATCCATTACGCCCACTTCCGGTAGTGTAGCGCCGAACAGATCCGGACGCTGATTCTCGACGGCGCCAATCAGCAAGCCACCGTTCGAGCCGCCACGAACTGCGAGTTTTGTGGTAGATGTGTACTTCTGCTGAATCAGGTACTGCGCTGCGGCGATGAAATCGTCGAAGACGTTTTGCTTGTTCGCCAGCATCCCGCCCTCGTGCCACGCCTTGCCGTACTCGCCACCGCCACGCAGGTTGGCGAGCGCATAAATGCCACCCATCTCCAGCCACGCCAGGTTCGCCGGCGAGAATGAAGGCGTCATCGAGATGTCGAATCCGCCATAGGCATAGAGAAGCGTCGGATTGCTCCCGTCGAGCTGAATGCCTTTCTTCGCGGTGATGAACATCGGCACCCGCGTTCCGTCTTTGCTGGTATAGAAAACCTGGCGAGTCTCGTACGCGGTCGGATCGAACGCGACTTTCGGCGTCCGGAACACTTCGTTGCGGCGCGATTTCAGATCGTACCGATAGATCGTGGTCGGATAGAGGAACGACGTGAAGCTGTAGAACACCTCGTCGTCACCCTGGCGGCCGTGGATCTCGCCGACGGTGCCAATGCCCGGCAACGGCAGCTCGCCGCGGAAACTGAATCCGCCGCCAATTGCCTGTGCGCGCTCCCGCATCTCGATTGGAGCCGTGCTCGTGTCGTCGTAGATGCTGCCCGGGTTGCGCGGTGGCTGCTGCGGCTGCTGGCCCGGTCGCGGTCGATCCTGATAACGACGATCGTCTCGTGAGCCAGTGTAAAAGCGAACGCTCGAGTGAGCGTCCTGGAGGTAATTCGTGACGATGTCGTCACCAGCCATCGTCGCGTCCTGTAGCGCATCCTTTCCCTCGGGGATGATGGTGTTCCAGCGTTCCTCGCGCGGGTTGTCGATGCTGATCGCTATGATTCTTCCCTTGGGTGCATTTCGATCGGTGCGCACATAGAACATCGTGCCCCGATTGCCGACGAAGGCGTATTCGGCGTCGAGCCTGTCGATCAGCCGCACCACCGGATTGTCGATCTGCGGCTTGCCTGGATTGTCGAGGTCGATGAAGTAGAGTCGCGTGCGGACGTCGGTCCCCTGCGAAACGGTGATGATGAGATACTGGCCGTCATCCGTTACTGTCCCGTCGAAAAGCCAGTCGGGCTGATCCGGTCGATCGTACACCAGCTCGTCACGAGATTGCGCCTCACCAACACGATGGTAGTACAGCTTATGGTTTTTGTTGGTGTTGGTCATCTTGTTGCCCGATGTCGGCTCGTCGTAACGCGAGTAGAAGAATCCCCGGTTGTCGCGCGTCCATGAGATCCCTGAGAACTTCACCCACTTCACGACATCGGGCAGATCTCGGCCGCTGTTGACGTCGCGGACATGCAGCTCCTGCCAGTCAGATCCGCTGGTGGAGAGGCTGTACGCCAGGTACCGACCGTCGTCCGAGGCTGCTGTTCCGGACAACGCGACTGTGCCGTCGCTCGACAGAATGTTTGGATCGAGCAGGACGTGCGGCGCTCCGCCCAGCCCATCCTGCACGTATAAAACGCTCTGATTCTGCAATCCGGTGTTCTGGAAATAGAAGTAGCGACCGTTTTCCTTGAACGGCGCCGAGTAGCGTGCGTAGTTCCAGAGCTGTGTCAGGCGCGTCCTGATCGCTGTACGCTGCGGGATCGAGGCGAGAAACGAATCGGTCAATCGGTTCTGCGCCGCTACCCATTCCTTGGTGGCTGGTGAATCGACGTCCTCCAGCCATCGATAGGGATCGGCGATGCTGGTGCCGTGATAGAGATCTACCTGGGTTCCGCGCGCTGCCGGAGGATAGGAAAGCGGGGCGTTGGTCTGGGCGCTCAGCGCGCCAGCAACGAGAAAAACCGAAATTAGGGACGTGCTGATCGACGTCCTCGAACTGGACCGATGCATAGGGCCTGACCTGAAGGCAAATGGTTATGATGTACTCAATCTACGGCGCTTCATCGGTTAGGTTCCACTGGCAACGACCGCACTCGATGGTGAACTGAATGCCCAAAGTTTCCAAGCCAACCGGTAGAGATAGACAATACTGGCTCCTCAAGTCCGATCCCGAGACGTTTGGGTTCGAGGACCTGTGGAGCTCGCCAAATCGCACCACCCATTGGGATGGTGTGCGGAATTTCCAGGCGAGAAACTACATGCGCGACGAGATGAAGAAAGGCGACCTCGCCTTCTTCTATCACTCTGGTGGAGATGATCCCGCCATCCTCGGCATCGCCGAGATCGTCCGTGAGGGCTACCCGGATACCACCGCTGTCGATCCCAAGGATCCACACTACGACCCGCGCAGCAAGGGCGGCGAATCGGGATGGTCGATGGTCGATATCCGTGCCATCGAGCGCCTGCCGCGCCCCGTGACACTCAGCGAGATGAGGACCACGCCCGAACTGGCAAGCATGCCCCTGCTCCAGAAAGGCAACCGCCTCTCCGTTCAGAAGGTCGGCGCCGCCGAGTGGAACGCCGTGTTAGCACTCGCCAAGAGGGGCGAACCGGACAGCTAAAATCTCGACCGAAAGGGCGTTCCGCCGGGTGTTACCTGATAACCCCGTCGTTCTTCCCTGTTCTATGACCCCAGGCCGCGTCGCTCTAATAGTAGGAACATCCTGTGCGTTGGGCTCGCTGTCCGGCGAGATTGCCGCCCAAATCGGCCTGGAGACCTACATCCAGTAGACGATGGCGCCACCCGTCAAAATTCTGGTGGCGGGTCTACCCGCGGAAATGGTCCGCGAGATCGGACTACGGCTCCGTGACGTCTCCGTCAGCGAGTTCGAGAATGCCCAGCAAATGGGCCGCGCCGCGGCGCACGCCGAAACCGGCCTCGTAATCCTCAGCGATGCGCTGCCCACCGAAGACGCGATCTATATAGCTCGTCGCGCCAAAGACGCCAGCGACGAAATGCGAGTCGCGTTCTGCATCTCGATGCAACAGGCAGAGAATGCGCTACTCGCCGTCAAGGACATTCAGATCGACAGGTTCTTTCTGGCACCGGTCGACAAGGAAGAGATGCTGCTCGAGCTGTCCAAGATGTGCCGCGTCGAGGTCATTCCGGCGAACGCTTCGCACGGCGAGCACATTGCTGCCGCTGTCTTCGAGGCGTGGGATCGCGCCAAGCCTCCGACCTTCGAGAAGATCGACAAGCTCGATGACGCGGCGATTGCATTGCTCGACAACAATCTCTCGCCTGAGGTGAAAGCGGCGGCGGAGCGCGACGCGCAAAGCATCGCCGGGACGGTCGAGAAGTTCGGCTTTCAGAAAGGTGCGCGCATCGCCAGAGATCTCGCCGAGCGATTCACGGGCCAGTCGATTTCTGCCGTCGATGGGGTGTCGATCTCCGAGCAGCTGCTCGCTTTGCGCGACAATCTCCTCGGACCTCCTTCTGCACCGCGGCCTGCTACGCCAGCGGAAAAATCTCGTCTGGCCACGCCCGGCGCCGCGGACGCTTTGGAGGATGCGCAGTTGCAGGGACGCCGCGTTCTCGTCGTCGACGACGAGCCAATGGTTTCCCGCGGACTCACTTCGCTTCTCTCTCGCCGCGGATTGGCGGTGACAGCGCTCAATGATCCCCTTCGATTCTGGAACGTCCTCGAAGAGACGAAGCCGAATTTGATTCTGCTCGACCTGGAGATGCCCAGGATCAGCGGCACCGAGTTGTGTCGCGTCGTACGGAACGACCGTCGCTGGAGTGAGCTACCGGTGATCTTTCTCACCGGGCACACCGATCAGGCGAGCATCCAGCGCGTGTTCGCCGCCGGTGCCGATGACTATGTCGGAAAACCGTTCGTGCCCGCCGAGCTGATGATGCGCATCGAGAGCCGATTGACTGGCGTCAAGGCGCGCAAGGCACTGGTCGAGACTGATCCACTAACCGGCCTTGCTACTGCGTTCAAGACAACCGAGCTGATCGACCGGTTCCTCAGACTGGCGCGTCGAAAGTCTGACCCGTACTCCATTGCGGTACTGCAGATCGACGCCTTCGCCACTCTGACGTCGAACTTCGGACGCGCCATGACTGATTCAGTGCTGCGTGGAATCGGCGGCCTCCTCCCCAAATCCTTCCGCGCCGAAGACGTGCCTGGCTGGTGGGGCGGCCCCGATTTCACCATTGGGATGTACGGGAGCACCAAGGAGCACGCGGCGATCAAGCTGGCTCAGATCTGCGCAAAAGTCGCCGAGTTGAATTTCCTGGCCGAGGATGGTCGTCGCGTTCACGTCGCCACGAGCGGAGGAGTAGCGCAGTACCAGTTCGACGGTGAAACAGTCGAAGCATTGCGCGAGGAAGCGCTAAAGGCACTCGAGAAGGCAAGAGAGACCGGCGGGAATCCGGTCGGCGTTTCCGGCGTGAAAGCCACTGGTGCCCTGACTCGGCGCGTCGATGTCGCAATCGTCGACGACGACCCGGTGCTCGTCGCTCTGCTGAAGCACGCCATGGAGAGCCGCAGCATGCGCGTTGCGACGTACGCCGACGGTGAAGCTGCCATGGCGGCGCTCACCGGTGCCGACCCGGAGGTTCAGGCATCCGTCATCCTTCTCGACGTCGACCTTCCGGCGCTCAACGGGCTCGACGTGCTGCGTCGGCTCAAGGCGGGGGACATCAGCAGATTGAGCAACGTCGTCATGCTCACAGCGCGCACCGGCGAGCGTGACGTGCTCACCGCGCTGGAGCTCGGTGCCACCGATCACATCACCAAGCCGTTCAGCGTTCCCGTGTTGATGCACAAGGTGCGCACCGCGCTCAAGCAGACGCAGCCGTGGTAAGCGAGCGCCTCCTCAACGCCATCATGCTGGTCGAGGTGGCACTCCTCGCGCTCGCCGTCGGCGTCTTCTTTCTCCATGGCGTGTGGCTTCACCTGACCGCCCGCCGCATGGAGAGGTTGTCGAAAACCGGACGCGACTCGCTGGCACGTCTCGTCATGCGCGGGATCGTCAACGTCGAGGATATCGAGGTGCTGAAGGGTCTCCCTCCGGATATCCAGAACATCACCTTCCTGGAGATCTCGCGCAGTCTCAGCGGCGCCGGCAAAGAGCGACTGAGGTTTGTGGCACACCAGGTTGGAGTCATCGATCGGGCCCGCGCTTTGTGCCAGCACCGCCGGTGGACGGGCCGACTGCGCGGGGCGCGCATTCTGTCCGGGCTCGACGTATCCGATCCGCTTGTGCGCAATCTGCTCGCTGACCCGCATCCAGCGGTCCGCGCGCAGGCGGCAGAGTGGGCGGCAGCGCAGCCATCTGTCGAGGTCATCTCGGCGATGCTCGAGCTCCTCGCAGATCCGGCAACGCAAGCGCGATTTGCGGTGCAGAATGCGTTGCTGCGAATGGGCAACGTCATCGCTGGTCCGCTCTCGACTTTTCTGGAGACGCATTCCGATCGAGCCGCCGAGGCTGGTCTGCGAGTGGCAGAGTCAGTCGCCGAGCCGAGGTTTCTGACGTCTGCGCTCAGGCTGTCACAGGATGAGAAGATCGGCGTTCGCTCAGCGGCTGCGAAACTTCTTGGGGCGATCGCTGGCGCCGAAGCGGCGGCGCGGCTCGTCGAGATGCTCGCCGATAGCGACTCTCACGTACGAGCCGCGGCCGCCAGCGGGTTGGGGCGCATGCACTATTGGCAGGCCGGATCTCAGCTCGCCGAGCGTCTGCGCGACGAGAGATGGCGCGTCAGACGTGAGGCTGGTCTCGCTCTGCGCGCGATCGGCGCGCCTGGAACGCTGTTTCTGCGCCGCGCACTGAAGAGCGACGATCGGTTCGCCGCCGACATGGCGCAGCAGGTACTCGATCTCCCCGAGGCGGCCGCAGGATGAACGAGATGCTTGCGTCGTTCATCACTCAGTTCCTGGTCAAGGGCCAATTCGCTGTGCTCTTGTACTTTCTCGCCGTCAACGGCTGGTATCTGGCGTTGCTCGTCAGCTCGTTGTTGGAGCTGCGACACCACATGCTGCTGATCGCCGACGAAAGCCGTCACCTGTTACTGAGCTCGACCCTTTCACCAACTATCTCGATCCTCGCGCCCGCCTACAACGAGGAGGCGACGATTGAGACCAGTCTGCGCGCGCTGCTGGCGCTGCATTATCCAAGTCTCGAAGTGATCGTGATCAGCGATGGCTCCAAGGATCGCACCGTCCAGGTACTGATCGAGAAGTTCGATCTGGTTCCAGTGAAGACGATTTACGAGCGGAACATCCAGACGAAGCCGGTTCGGTCGTTGTATCGTTCTTCCACTTATCCAGGACTGGTTGTCGTCGACAAGGAAAACGGCGGTAAGGCCGATGCGCTGAACGTCGGTCTGAGCTTCGCTCGCGGCGAGCTTGTCTGCGCCATGGACGCGGATACTCTCATCGAGGCCGACGGCCTGCAGCGCATGGTGCGTCCATTTCTCTACGCCACCGACGTCGTTGCCACAGGTGGCACCATTCGGGTCGTGAACGGGTCGCAAGTCAAACACGGGCGGGTCGAAAAGACCCGAGTGCCGTCGAACCTGCTGGCGGGTATCCAGGTCGTCGAGTATCTGCGCGCGTTTCTGTTCGGCCGACTCGGCTGGAACAGACTTGGCGGCAACATCATCATCTCTGGCGCGTTCGGACTCTTTCAACGCGAAGCAGTGCTTCAGGCTGGCGGTTATCTACACGACACCGTCGGCGAGGACATGGAGCTGGTGGTGCGACTCAAGAGACTGTCGTACGAACGCGGCGGGGCGGGGAAGATTGCGTTCGTTCCGGATCCCGTCGCCTGGACAGAAGTTCCGGAGACGACCAAGGTTCTCGGACGACAGCGCGATCGCTGGCATCGCGGCTTGGCCGATGTCTTGTGGAGACATCGACGGATGTTGTTCAATCCCCGCTATGGTGTGACAGGCCTTTTCGTTTATCCATACTACGCGTTCGTCGAGCTGCTCGCGCCGGTGATCGAAGCAGTGGGATTGGTGAGCCTCTTGCTCGGCCTCGTTTTGGGTGTCGTCGATTGGAACTTCGCTGGTCTCTTTTATCTGACCGCTTATGGACTGGGCACCGCGCTGACTGCGTTCACGCTGATCCTCGAGGATCTCAGCTTTCATCGCTATAACTCCTTCCGCGATCGCGCCCTTCTTTTTTGGTGGGCGCTCCTGGAGAACATGGGTTATCGACAGCTGACGGTTTACTGGCGACTGCGCGGACTCTGGAAATTCATGCGCGGCAGAAAAGATTGGGGCGCGATGGAGCGGAAGGGATTCCGTCCCGTTACTGCTGCCGGGGTAGTGTCGCGGCCGTAACGGCTTGATCACGGCGGCGAATGCTGCCAAATCTCTGGTAGAGGGAATTCCCAACCGGAGAAAGTGATGCAACGCCTGGTGCTAATCGCTGGTCTCGCTGCTTCTATGGTTGCATGCGCCACGAAGCCGCCGGGGATCGAGCTCACAGCCAGCGACTTCGATCTACAGCCACTAGTGGGTGTGTGGCGCGGAAACTACACCAATCCGCAGGCCGGCAGACAAGGAACTATCGCATTCACGTTGCGCGCGGGCGAGTCGTCAGCGAGTGGCAACGTGGTGATGATTCCCAAGGCTGACTCTCTGCTGACCGCGGAGGAGCGAGAGATGGTGAGCGATGTCGGTCCGACAGGACGGTCGGTGATCCCCATTCATTTCATCAGAAAGGAAGGCGGGCACCTGACTGGAACGCTCGATCCGTATCGCGCTCCGGATTGCGACTGCATGGTCAACACCACTTTTCAGGGTGTGTTCGCTGACGCAAACACCATCCAGGGGACGTTCACGACGGTGCCGTCCAAACCGGGTAGCACGGTAACCAGTGGAACGTGGAAAGTAACGAGGGTGAAAAAACTATAGACTACGAGTCTGGCTGATCCGGTTCGTCGCGCGCCGCAATCTCCAGATGGAATCTGTGCAGGAACCGATGCAGCGCCGGCGCGAATAGCACACCGATCATGGTGATGAACGTGACGCCGCTGAATAGCGCGTAGAATCCGGCGAAGATGTGCAACCGCACGATCTCGGGGACGGTGAGTGCGGGATCGGGCGGCGGTCCCTCGCCGGAGAGAATCATCGACGCATAGTAGAATGATTCCTCCCAGCCGAGTCGTCCGATCCAGTGATACCCGCTCATTCCGATGAACAATCCGGCGGCGATGACGCCGACGGCGATGCCAGAGTTGCGTATCATGCGAAGCACGAACCAGCGCCGCGACGGCATCGGTACCATCATGATCTCGGGGTCGGGCATCGGCCCCGTCTTCCTGCGATTGAACGGCATTAGGCTCTCCCTGTCGCCCTCAATACGATTATCACCCGCGACAGCGTTGCGCTAAATTTGATGTATCACCCGGAGAACAGCATGCCGAAGACCGGTACGACCGCACCACCCCGAAAGAACGCAGCCAAAACAGCAACGTCGCCGGCACCAAGCAAGAATTCCGCGAAGCCTTCTGCGCCCCCCGCCGTCGCTGCACCCTCTGGCAGCGCGCTCGAGATAAAAGACAGTCGCACCAACAAGACCTACTCGATTCCGGTTGCCGAGAGCGCGATCCGCGCGACTGAGCTCAAGAAAATAAAGACAGACGATCCCAACGATCTCGGTCTGGTCAGCTACGATCCGGCCTTTCTCAACACCGCTTCCTGTCGTAGCGCCATCACTTACATCGATGGCGACAAGGGGATACTGCGCTATCGCGGCTATCCTATCGAGCAGCTGGCCGAAAATGCGACGTTTCTCGAAGTAGCATGGCTGCTACGGCACGGTGAGCTGCCGAGCCAGCAGGAGTACGACAAGTTCGTGCACGACATCACGTACCACACCTACGTGCACGAAAACTTCCGGAAGTTTCTCGAGGGCTTCCGCTACGACGCGCATCCGATGGCGATCCTCAACGCCTCGATCGCCGGTCTGGCGTCGTTCTATCCATCGGCGCGCAACATTTTCGACGAGACCGAGCGCAACATCTCGATCATTCGACTGCTGGCGAAGACGCCGACGATCGCTGCGTTCTCGTATCGACACGTTAAGGGCTTGCCGTTCGTCTATCCGGACAATCGGCTGTCGTACGTCGAGAATTTCCTGTCGATGGTCGCTCGCATGAGCGAGTCGAAGTACGAAGCGAATCCGGTTTTTGCGCGCGCGCTGGAGATCCTGTTCATTCTCCACGCCGACCACGAGCAGAACGCCTCGACCAACGCCGTCCGCTCCGTCGGGTCATCGCACGTCGATCCGTTCTCGGCTGTTTCCGCTGGAGTGGCGGCGCTGTTCGGTCCGCTGCATGGCGGCGCAAATGAGCAGGTGCTGCGCATGATCACCGAGATCGGCAATGTCAAGAACGTGCCGAAGTTCATCGAGAGCGTGAAGAGTGGGGAAGGCGGCCGCTTGATGGGATTCGGCCACCGCGTCTACAAGAGCTACGACCCCCGCGCCAAGATCGTGAAGAAGCTGGCCGACGACGTGTTCAAGGTCGTTGGCGTCGACAAGGATCTGGAGATCGCGCTCGAGCTGGAGAGAATCGCGCTATCCGACGATTACTTCACGTCTCGCAAGCTCTACCCGAACGTCGACTTCTACACCGGCCTGATTTATCGGTCGATGGTGTTCCCGATGGATTTCTTCACCGTGCTGTTCGCGATCGGCCGGATGCCGGGCTGG
>DASXSL010000020.1:0-8090 GCA_036506035.1 Gemmatimonadaceae bacterium
GTACGCTGCTGACAACCAGGGTGCGTACTTCTCTGGCACCGCGACCTCTGCGTCGCCGGTCCAGGGTTTCACCCCGTCGCAGAACGTCACGATTGTCGTGACGGCAGTAGCTGGCCCGCCTCCGTCGTGGAGTGCGACCGCTACGCACTCGCAGTCTGCAAAGACCTGCGATATGACCAACGGTGTGATTACCTGCACCTGATTAGGCTAATAGCCTGAGAAAAACGGGGCGTCGAAAGACGCTCCGTTTTTTTTTTGCTGCCCTCCTGTCGCTGCGCGGATCGGCTTTATTAGCTTCCGCATCCCATAAGCCCTCCGCTCGCCGACCAGGCCGCAACACGACAGGGGAAATCGATGACATTGTTCCGTAGTCGGTGGCAGATTTTGACAGTCGGCGCAGTCGCGATCATACTCGCTGCCACTCGATCAGCAGCGCAGGCCGCACCCCAGCAGCCGCCAGTCGTCATTCCGCCAGTCGAGGTTGTTGCGACCCGAATCCCAGAAGCCCCGCACCAAGTGTCGGCTTCGATCGAAGTCATCAGCGGCGCCGATCTCCGCGCGCGGGGCGCCACATCTCTCAAAGACGCACTGGCAGTGGCGGCCGGCATCGCCATCGCTCCGGGCGGTGATGCGGGTCCGGCCAGCGCCGTTCCGGAGTTCTGGGGTCTGCGCGAATTCGACGCTTTCCTCCTCGTCGTTGATGGTGTCCCGTGGGGCGGCGCTCTCAATCCCGCCATCTCGACGTTGAGTCTCCGCGATGTTGCACGAATCGAAGTCCTGCGCGGTCCAGCACCGGTTACCTACGGCGCGACTTCCTTTGTCGGTGTGATCCACGTCGTCCACGAGTCGGCCGCCGCCGGCAGCAAATACGTCGAGGCCCACGGCGGCAGTTACGGAACCGGGGGAGGCGGCGTCGAAATCGGTTTGCCGATAACCGAATCGTGGAAGTCCCGCTTGAGCGGTGATTTCGACCGGCAGGGCTACCGCGACGATCACACTTCGTCGTCGCGTGGCCACGCACTATGGCGGACAACGAAGACGCTGCAAAACGGCGATTTGTGGCTGGCCGCTGATTTCAACGCGCTCCGCCAGGAGCCGGCGAGTCCACACCCGCGAGTTGGGACAGAGCTTTCAACCGCAGTCCCACTCGATGCCAATCACAACCCTGCCGATGCGTACCTCAACGAGAACCGTTTTGCTCTCTCGGCTGGATTGGAGCGGCCAATCTTTGGCTCGGCAACCTGGGGCACCACTGCGTCGTACACATTCTCCACGCGGAATCAGTTCCGCGGATTCCTCACTGACGTGTCGAACACTCCGGACAACGCATCCGGTTACAAGGAAAACATCGACATCAATGATTTCTACGCAGACACCCACATCATCTGGCCGTCGGTGTCGCAATTCCGATTCATGACCGGCATTGACGCGTTACTCGCCGGTGGCGAAGCCAAAGGCGCGACGTTCACGTACACCGCACCGCTCAGCGGATCTCCGCAAGCATCAGTACCGGAGCCAACGAATCTCGATCTCGACGCAGGCGACGACCGACGTTTCCTCGGCGCGTACGGATCCGCGGAGTGGAGGCCCACGGGTGCGCTGTCGTTCAACGGTGGCTTGCGGCTGAACTCGACCGCAGAGAGGCGCGGCGAAGGTGAGCAAATGACGCACACGCGGTTGAGCGGAAGCGTTGGCGCAATGCTGAGCGTGTTCGAGCGCAATGTCGATCACGTGCGGCTGTTCGCAAACTATCGGAACACCTTCAAACCCGCCGCCTTCGATTTCAGTCTGGCCGAGAATGAGGGAGTGCTCGACCCGGAGACATCCCAGAGCTATGAGACCGGTGTCAAGGTGAGAGCGCTCGATGGTTTCCTTGATTTCGAAGCCAGCGCCTTCAGAATGGATTTCGAGAATCTCGTCACCTCCACCATCGTGAACAATCTTCCGGCCCTCATCAATTCGGGGAAGACGCGATTCAAGGGAGTCGAATTGGCGAGTGAGATTCGAATGCCCTACTCGAGCTACGTCCGCGCGACGTACAGCTTCCACGATGGAAAGTTCGTCGACTTCGTCCAGGATTTTGGCGGTGTGCCGACCCAGCTCGCTGGAAACAGGTTCGAGATGTCGGCGCGCCATCTCGCATCGGCGGGTTTCACCTTCGCTCCGGAAAGCGGGATCATCGCAACAGCGTCAGTCAACTACACCGGAAACCGCTATCTGAACATGCGCAACACGGCGCTGGCAAAACCATTCACCACCGTCGACGTCGGACTCGGATATCGCACCGACCGTTTTGAGCTCCGAGTCGATGGCCGGAATCTTTCCAACCGGCGCGATCCAGTGGCGGAGAGCGAGTTCGGCGATGCGCAGTACTACAGAATGCCGGCGCGGACGATTCTTACCGGCGTCGCGGTGAGGTACTAGCCCGAAGGTACCGGGTGTTGCGCCTGGGAGCGGTAATCGTCGGCGGCGTCAGTGACTACCCTGAGGCACTCCTCGTCCAAAAGACATGCGAGCTCCGTTAGGCCCGTTGGCACGGCCTCGCAATCGAATCACTATAGGCCTGGAGGCCAAATGAAGTTCGGTGTAATCGTAGGAGCGGTTTCAGGCCTCGCGCTTTGCGCGAGCGTTGCAACTGCGCAAGTGTGTCAAGGCGATCTCTCATTTCGTAGCAGCCGCACCCATCTGGGCGCTGCAATGGCAATGAGCAGTAACGCCACCTCGTTTGGCGGTGGTGCAACCGTCGGACATCGTCAGGGCCTTTATGCCGGCGGTTCAGTCGGCGTTTCGAGCTACGATGGCCTCAGCGGCAACGCTGTGGCCGTGAACGGTGGACTCGGGTACTCGATGCCGCTACAGCAGAAGAGCAGCTGGCAGATCTGCCCCGGCGGCACGCTGTCGCTCGGCTTTGGTCCGAGCCAGGATGTCAACGGAAGCACAATGCACTTCACGTCGCAGACCCTAACGCTCGGCACCTCTATCGGGACCGCGGTACCGATGACGAAGAAGGTAAGCATTATTCCCTTCGGTTCCGCTGCGTGGGGCTACACCCGCGCGACGGCGAAGCTCAATGGTAATTCAGCAACCGACACCGACGGCTATCTGCTGATCGGCGGAGGCGCTGGGTTCCAGCTCAACCCGTCCCTCGTGATTCGCCCCTCGATCACGCTGTTGGCTGGCGCGAATCCGGGAACGGATGACACGATCTTCGGTCTCAGTGTGACATTGGCACTGCCGCATTAATTGGCAGCTCACCATAGTAGGTAAGAAAACGGCGCGGAGTTCTATCTCCGCGCCGTTTTCACATCCAGCTGCTTTGAGTCACGCCATCGTCAAGCTAAATCAAGTGCAGCCCTGAGTCGGGGCGGGTACCCTCGCCAGACACTCCGCTTCGGGGAATGGGAACCGGCTCATGATGTTGTGCGATGGCAGCGCTTTCGGCAGCGTGCTGAGGAGGCCGAAGCGCCGGGCATCGATCCAGCGGTGACCGCCCTCGAACAGCAGCGAATACCGCCTCTGCTTCACCAGCTCCGCCACGAAGTCGGCTTGACTGGTGAACGGTCCGCGCGGCGCGAGGCCCCCTGAATTCGTGCGGATGAAATTGATGTCGCTCAAAGCTCCCACAGCATCGTTGGTGAAGTAGCGCGCTTCCGCACGCAGCAGAATCAACTCTTCGTTCTTGATGATCGGAATCGGCGCGGTGTTGGAGGTGTAAATCGTGAAGACGAGATCAGTCGAGATTCCCTGCACCGTGTGCACGTCTGGCAAATGGGCAACCTTGGCCAGCACTCGGTTGTCCAGCGTTCCGTTCGGCTTCATCTCGGCGTCGGTTTCGATCGACGGATGCGCCAGAATCGCTCTGCCGGCCGGATCGAAGAGAGCATTGGGGGTGTCCCCTGACCCGGTGCTGTAAGACTGATAAGCGCCGAGGCTGAGCGCCGCGTTCGTGTCCAGGAAAGACAAGCCCAACGCGGTAAGCGCCGCGGCGTAACCTCCGCGGTACGCTTCCACGCGAGCTTTCAGCGCTCGGTTGAACTTTGCGAATTGCGCCGGCGTGGCGAAGCTCGAGAAGCCCGGGCTCACGCTGAACGGAAAGGCTGTGCCTCCCGCATTGAGCGCAGTGTAGCCGTCATCGAGCAGGGTGACAATGTGCGTGAATACCTCGGTCTTGCTGGCGATCGGGGCCGGCGTGTCGGTAGGACCAATGTCGACGTCGACAGGCGCGCCGAGATCGTCCCGCGTGTTGACCACGTTGAGGTAATCGAGCGCCTGAATCGTCTTGGCGAAGCCCTCAACCGCTGATTTCTGGGCATCGGTCATGCCGACAACTTTCCCCAACGCTCCGAGCAGCAGATTCGCGTTTCGAATATTTCGATACGGAGCCGCGAACAGGTTTCCGCCGAAGGCAGGACTTCCGCCGTCGAGCGGACCGATCAGCATCTCGGTGATGAAGCGCGGATCGGCTGGATCGAAGTTGTATGACTCTCGACCCAGAATTCCGAGCAGCGAGACGTAGCCATTCTGGTCGCCGATTCCCACTCGCGTTCCAACCAGCAACCCCTGCGAAGCCTGAATGATCTTGGTCGGGGTCGGGCTGTTGGTAAGATCGTCAATGCTGGTGTTGTTGTAATCTGGTACAACCAGGTCTTTGCAGGCGCTGATTAAGAGGAGTGCCACACTTGCGCCAATTACGCGGGCGGCTCTCATCGATTGAGTTCTCATAGTAGTCATGGTCAGAACCCCAGGCTAAGGGCGAACCAGAAGCTCCGACTCGGCGGGAACGGAGCGACGTCGATGTTCCGTCCGATCGGCTGGTTCCCGAAGTTGCTCACCTCGGGATCCATTCCTGTGTAGTCGGTATGAGTCCACAGATTGCGACCGCTGAAGCTCAGTTCCGCGCTACGCACTCCGCGGCCTAAGCGCGAAACCATCGTCTCTGGAATCTCGAATACCAGAGTCAGCTCGCGCAGCTTCAGGAACGAAGCGTCTTCGACGTATACCGCAGTCTGCTTCGGGAAAAGTCGCAGTCGATTTGCGCCCTTGGTAGTCTGAAGTCCGCCGTACGTTATCGGATCGGCGTAGTCGACCGTGTTCCCTCCGAGATCGTAGAGGAACTTGGTGAGATTGATTATGCTTGCGCCGTGCTGCCAATCGAGCAACCCGTAGAGCCGCACTCGCCCGAACCTGATGTTGTTCGCGAACGACATCGTGAAATCCGGATTTGCGTCGCCAATCTTGCGCACGACCACAGAGCCGTTGGGGAGGCTATCGTTGCCAACGATCTGCGTCGCTGACGCGCCTTCCTCGAACTGGAAGGAGCCCAGCGCGGTGCCGAAGCCGAGTCCTCTGAACGTCGGGACAGGCAGTTCGACGATCTTGCTCCGCGTCGACGCGAAGGAAGTTCGGAAGACCCATTCCCTGTCAGCCGTCTGAATCGGCGCCAGGTTCACTCCGATCTCCAGACCTCGCGTGCGCAGTTTGCCGCCGTTGAAGACCTCGAATCCAAATCCGGACGACGGCGGAAGAGTGCGCTGCAGCAGGAGGTCGGAGATGTTCTTCTCGAATCCGGTCAGCTCGATGGCAGCGCGTCCGCCGAGAAGGTTGAGGTCGGTTCCCACCTCGAGCTCGCGTTGCCGCTCGGGATGGAGACTCTTCGATCCAACCGGCCCCTGCACCGGGACAACCAGGCCTGGCAGCCCGGCGATGTTTTCTGTTGCGCTGAGTGGAGTGAATTTCTGGCCGAACAGCGGCTCGTTACCCGACTGGCCGTACGCCGCACGAAGTTTCGCCTCGGTCAGCCAACTGAATGGCTGTACGAACCGGAATGAGCCCGAGAGCTTCGGATAGTAGAAGTATTTCTCCGTATCGCTGTTCGCACTGCTGCGGTCGGCGTTGATTCCTGCCGTCAACAGCAACCGGTCGCTGAAAGTCAGGAATTCTTCCTGTGCGAAAAGGCCGAAGTTCTCGACGCGCTGGCGCTGCTCCAGGACTCGAACATCGGTGCCTGCGCCGACGATTCCCAATCCGCCGACGAGGTTACGGCTGACGATCCGGGAAATGCGCAGATCGCGACTCGCACCGTTTACGCCGACCGACGTTGTCGCGGTGAATGCGCCGCCGCCCGGACTAAACGTGAATACTCCACTCGTGCCGAGATTCAGGTTGACGTTGTTGCTGTTGCTCAGGAGCGCGGTTCCAGGCTCGCCATCATCGATCGGCTCGAATTGCAGCTCCGGCGGAAACAGCAGCGAGTTCTCCTGGGAGAACTGGTCGGCGCCGCCGTTCAGGATGAATTTGAGATTGTAGGATTGGCTGCTGATCGCGCTGTATGTCAGCCGGCCCGCGAGGATCGACCGCAGCACTTTCTCGTCGTTCTTCATCAGGGCTGCGGTCTGCAACGGATTGCTGATCACGAAGGGGTTGGCTGGATACGTTCCGTCGGGTCTCCGACGCAAATCGACGAAGTTCGGCGTGAACGGGAAGACCATCCAGAAGCTGACGCTTGCGTTGTCATTATTGGTGAGACCGCGCTGCGCCAGCGACTTGGTTGCGTTCGTCTGCAGGCTCACGTTGAGTCGCTTGCCGAAATCCTGATCGAGGTTGGCGCGTACCGCCTGCTTCCCGTAGCCAGTGTTGTCAATTATCCCGCCGTCGCTCTGCCAGAGTCCCGACGCATAGTATCGCGTATCCACGTCTCCACCGCTCACGTCGACGATGCTCTCACTCGACAAGGGCGTGCGCCCCGCCAGTTCCCGCTCCTGATCGTAGGTGACGCCAGGTTTATAGAAGTTCGCCGCCGACGGTCCCCAAGTTGCGGTCGCCTCCGCCAGCGAGTTGAACGTGCGCGAGCCCAGCGTTTTGGAAATCTTGGAGAAGCCGAGTCGCTGCGTGGCGTTCACGCGCCTGTCGCCGGATCGCCCACGCTTGGTCGTGATGATCACCACGCCGTTCGATGCGCGCGAGCCATAAATCGCCGATGCCGAAGCACCCTTCAGGACCTCGATGTTCTCGATGTCGCTGGGGTTGATGTCGGCGACGCGGTTCACTTGGTTGTCTTGCGTCAGCGACGGGTTCGATCCCTGAGTGGACTTCGTCACCGCATTTTGATTCGATGGAATCGCGACGTTGCTGATCACGACGCCGTCGATGACGTATAGCGGCTCCGAAGATCCGGTGATCGAGGTGACGCCGCGCATTTTCATTTGCATGCCGCCACCGGGCGCTCCGGAGTTCGCCTGGATCGATGCGCCGACAACTTTGCCTTGCAGCGCCTGCTCGACGGTCTGCGACGCTACTCTCGACACATCTTCTCCGCTCACCGTCGCGACGGCATTGGCGAGGTTGCGACGCTCGACCGCCGTGGCTTGTCCGGTCACGACGACATCAGAGAGCCGCAGCGGATCGCGGGTCAATGCCGCCGCCAGCACGGTCTGACCGGCGGGAAGCGGAAGGTCGGCGAAGTTGTGACCGATGCGGCGAATCGAGACGACGACGCTGGTCTGCGGCACATTTCCGAGCGTAAAAGTCCCGTTGGCCCCAGTGCTCGTCGTAAGCGAAGTTCCGCGCACCGAGACGCGCGCCCCTTCGAGCGGTTGTCCCGTCTCCGCGTCGGTTACTGTTCCAGTTATCGTGCGCGTCTGCGCGGCTGCAGGCTTAAACGCCAGCAGCAGAGCGAGCGCCGCCACAGCACAACCGAGTCTCATAAAGCCTCCGTGCCTCCGATGGATTTACGCGAGACTGCCAGGCACGGAGCATCGTCCGCCACGAATGGCGTTCAAATGCAACCGTGGGCTGGCAGCGGGTGGAAGTTACACGTACCGCCAACTCAGTGATCTGTCAATAGTTCCCGCTGACCGCCGAAAGCGGTTTGACAAAAAGCCTCGAGCAAAGCGAGAGGCGTTTGCGAAATCACGGTGGACCGAGGCGCCCCTGCTCCGCGCGGAGGGCGAATCGGGACGGCGGGATTTGAACCCGCGACCCCCTGAACCCCATTCAGGTGCGCTACCGGGCTGCGCTACGTCCCGTACAGCTTCGAACGTTGCGAAGCTAAACAACTGCGGAGTATAGTTGCCTCAACCCTCTCTTACAAC
>DASXSL010000021.1:0-15099 GCA_036506035.1 Gemmatimonadaceae bacterium
GATCTTGAAGACGTGCGCCAGCGCGTGCTTCTCCGGATCCGGAATTGCTTTCAGCTCGGTCGCTTCGCCACCTTCCGCCGGCGTGCTGACGTACACCGCCGGATTTCCCTCAGTCGGATTCGCCAGCAGCTTCACGATCACTTCCAGCAGCTCTCCGATTCCGGCGCCGGTCTTCCCGGAAGTGAAGACGACGGGAATCAAATGCCCCTCGCGCAGCGCCTGCTCGAGGGGCTCATGTAATTCTTCGGGTGTGACTTCGCCCTTTTCGAGGTATTTCTCCATCAGGCTCTCATCGACCTCGACCACCTGTTCGATGAGCCTGCGGTGCGCTTCATCCACCGACGAGAAGTCAGCCTCGCCGTCGGGTGCGAAGAAACAGTCAGACACTTTGGTCCGATTGGACGCGGGCAGATTGAGCGGCAGACATTCCTTGCCGAACATCTCCTGGATCTGGTCGAGCAGCGCCAGGCAATTGACGTTTTCGCCGTCGATCTTGTTGACGATGATCAGGCGATCGAGCCCCCGCTTCTGCGCCGCCTGCATGAAGCGAGTGGTCATCATCTCGATGCCGTTCTGCGCGTTGATCACAATGGCGGCGGTCTCGACTGCCGCCAGCGCGGGAAGCGAGTGGCCGAGGAAGTCTGGATAACCTGGTGTGTCGAGGAGGTGGACGCGGGTCGGGTCGGCGCCATTGCCGCCATTCTTTGCTTCGAAGCTCGCCACCGAGAGCTTGAGGGTGTGTTGCAACTGCTTTTCGAGCGGGCTGTAATCACAGATCGTACTGCCACGTTCGACGCTGCCGGCCGAGGAGATCGCTCCCGCTTTCGCGAGCAGCGCCTCGGCCAGAGTAGTCTTGCCGCTGCCCGCCTGACCGACGAGCGCGATCGTCCTCACGTTTTTGATGGAATTCACGGTCCGTCCTCCTATCCTCTGCCTTTTAATAGCAAGAAGACTGCACTTCGGGAAGACTCGGTCGTCTGGGGGCGCTCCGGATTGGCCGGTTTTCTGATCGCCGGCGGTATGCTTTTGGCGACTACATCTGCTTAAGTGCCTTCAGGAGATCGCCATGGTTCGGACATCATTCATCACCCTCGCCCTCATTTCCGCCGCTTCGGTGAACGGAAGCGGTACGATCAAATTCGGAAGCTCGACCGAGCACATATCCGTCAGAGCCAGCGGCAGCTCTGGACGTGCCACCTTCGAGGACAAGGCGGCGGGTGGGAACGTCAATGGTCAGATCAACATCAACTGCGTCAAAATCGTCGGCAACACGGCCACCCTGAGCGGATTGGTCACCCATAGCAACAAGAAATCGATGATCGGCCAGGAAGGCGTTTTCCAGATCGTCGACAACGGCAGCAAGAAATCAGCTCCCGACATGGCGAGCCTGATCAACTTCCATCAGCCCGGTACCAGTACCGACTGCAACGCTGGAGAGTTCGATCTCACCCCGGTAAAAGGTGACTTCACGATCCGGTAGTTTTCACGCCCAGTTCGGGAGCGATGCGCTCTCGCCTGTACCCGAGTCCGACCAGCCTCGCCGGAATCCGTTGCAGTAGCGGAATCGCACCCAGCGCGCGGACGATTAGCGGCGGCTTCATCCGCTGTCCGCGCGCGCCGAGTACTCGTTTGATGACGTTGTTCTGGATGATGAGCTGGACGCGCTGAGTGATGCGCGTCGGCAGCTCGCGCCGCTCTTGCACCCGGCGCAGCGGTTCGGTCGAAATCGTCGTGCCCCGCCGAAACTCGGGAACGAGATAGTTCGCGGCGGCGACGGCGTCCTGGATGGCGAGATTGATTCCGACCCCGCCGATCGGAGACATCGCGTGCGCGGCATCGCCGATGCACAGGAGACCGGACCGATACCATTGGGGCAGCCGGTTAACCTGGACTGTCAGCAGCTTGATGTCGTTCCAATCGCGCAGCTCGTTGACGCGATCCTCGAGAAACGGATTCATCTCCACAATATCGGCGCGAAAGGCGTCGATCCCGCGACGCTGGATCTCGGCGATTCCTCCTTTTGGGATCACCATCGCGCACTGCCAGTAATCGCCGCGATCCAGCATCACGAACACCCGCCCAAAGTCGATGCGGCCGAAGAGCTGCTCCGGATCACCTGGGATCTTCGATAACCGCATCCAGAGAGCATCCATCGGTGAGCCGAAATCGATCGTCTGAAGTCCGGCTGCCTCGCGCAGGTGGGAATCGCGACCATCGGCTGCCACGACGAGATCGGCGCGCAGCTCTCGCTCTCCGCGCGGCGCTTTCACGCGCACACCGACAACGCGATCGTCATCGAAGACGAGTCCCGTCGCTTCGGCTTCCATCTCCAGCTTGAAACAGGCAAAGGCCTTTGCCTGGCCGGCCAGAAAATTCAGGAAGTCCCACTGCGGCATGAAGACGAGGAACTTGCAGTGGGTGGGCAGGTGACTGAAATCGGCCAGAGTCAGTGTGGTGTCACCGATCTGACCGGTAAGCTTCCTAACCTTGGAATGTGGCACCTTGAGAAAAGCGTCGATCAGACCAAGCTCGTAGAGAATCTCCAGCGTCGACGGATGTACGGTGTCGCCGCGGAAATCCCGGAAGAAATCCGCGTGCTTCTCGAGCACGGTGACGGCGACCCCGGCGCGGGCGAGAAGAAAGCCGAGCATCATGCCGGCGGGTCCGCCGCCGGCGATGCAGCAAGTCGGCTCGTTCATGCTGGAGTCATAGCCGGCGCTCCGTTCATGCCATGTAGAATTCCCAGGCGATGCGATCGGGATCCTTGAAGGCGACGTAGTTCTTGCCGAGCGTCTCGTCCATCTTGGCACCGGTGTTCTCGATGCCGGCGTCGGCGAGCGCTGTGGCGACGCGCTCCAGCTCCTTCTCATCGGTGCAGGCGAGCGCGATGTGATCGACACCCAGCCGATGCGGGTTGAACTTGTCGTCCTTCGGCGTCTGGTCGTCGGGCCCGCGCAGGCCGAACGCAGTGCCACCGGCGAGGAATAGGCAGAGATTGTCCGCATCCATCAGGTGCTTGAAGCCGAGTGTGTCGCAGTAGAACGTCTTGGCGCGGTCGAGATCGCTGACGCGCAGCGAGATGTGGTGGACACCGGAGGTTGTCATGTTGACTGGCATGTGAACTCCTCGCTGGGGTAACTATGAACGCTCTGTCCGATGCTGCTCAGTGCCAACTTTTCTGACCGGCGCCGCGAATCGGGATCCTATCCCAGCCTCCGCTTCGCGTTCGCCAGGTACTGCTTGATGGTGCCGTCGTAACCCAGGATGAATCGTCCGACGAATCGAAACACTGGATTGTAGATCTCACCATCTTCGGTGATGCGCAGGGTGCTCTGGGTCGAGCCCATTGGAATCACCTCGTAGGTCCAGCTGCCGCCGAAGGGCAGTGCCTTGTCGTCGATTCGAGTCACCATTCGACGCGGGGGATCGAGTGTCTCGATCAAATAAGAAATCGTCCCGTTGTTGGACACCTCGCGGAAGCGCTGCTTACCATCTCTCGGCGGGAGTCGCTCTGCCGACTTGACCTCGGGCCGCCAGGAGGGGAACGCTTCCACATTGGTGATGAGTGAAAACACCGAATCAGGCGGCGCGCTGAAAGCTGCCTCGCCTTGCCCACGATGCTTCACCGGAAGTGAATAGCCGATCGCGACGACGACCAGTACCAGGCCGACGACAACACCGACGATGAGCAGAAAGACTTTCACAGGGCCGCTACTGTGAGATACCAACTGCGTCGAGCATGAACGCGTAGCGGAAAGCTCTCTCTCGCAACACGTCGTAGCGGCCCGACGATCCGCCGTGCCCGCCGGCCATGTTGATCTTGATGTAGAGCGGATTGTTGTCGGTCTTCATCGACCGCAGCTTGGCAACCCACTTGGCCGGCTCCCAGTAGCCGACCTGTGAGTCATTCAGTGAAGTCGTGACCAGCATCCACGGATACGCCTTGCGCTCGACGTTGTCATAGGGCGAATACGATCTCATGTAGGCGTACTGGGCGGAGTCGTGCGGATCGCCCCACTGCTGCCACTCCTGCGCGGTGAGCGGGATCGACGCGTCCATCATCGTGTTGATGACATCGACGAACGGCACATCGGCGACGACGGCTTTGAACAGGTCGGGACGCATGTTGACGACTGCTCCCATTAAGAGACCGCCAGCGCTGCCACCATTCGCAATGAGTCTATCCTTCGATGTGTAATGGTTGTCGACCAGATACTGGCCGACGTCGACGAAATCGTTGAACGTGTTCTTCTTGTTCATCATCTTGCCCTGGTCGTACCAGGCGCGGCCCATCTCCTGACCGCCGCGGATGTGGGCGATGGCGTAGCCGAAGCCGCGGTCGACGAGACTGAGAACACTGGAGTTGAAGCTCGCCTCAGTCGTCGCGCCGTATGAGCCGTAGGCGTACTCGAGCAACGGATGCGTTCCGTCCTGCTTCCAGTCTTTGCCGACGATCATCGAGACCGGTACCATCACTCCGTCGCGCGCCTTCACCATGAAGCGCTTGACTTCATACTTGTTGGGATCGAACCCGGGAATTTCGATTTTCTTCTTGAGGACGCGCTGCCTGGTTGAGAACGAGTAGTCGTACGTCGACGGCGGCGTCACCATCGACTGGTAGTTGAATCTCACGGTGTCCGACGCAAACTCCGCATTGCCCGTTGGGCTTACGGCGTAGGCTGATTCGGGGAAAGTGATGTAGTAATCGGCGCGACCGGTCAGATCGACGACGCGCAGACGGCGCAATCCGCCCGACCGCTGCACGACGACGAGATGGTTCTTGAACGGAACCAGATACTCGATGAAGACGGAATCGGATGCCGGTATGAACTCGGTCAATTGTGCCTTGCCGACCTGGTCATCCGCGATCCGCATCACCTTGAAGTTCTGCGCGCCCTCGTTGGTGGTGAGCAGAAACGCGCCGTCGATGTGATCTAGCTGGTACTCGACGTTGGGCTTGCGCGGTGCTACGACGATGGGCGGAGCGAAAGGATTCGCCGTTGGGATGACGCGCGCTTCCGATGATGTGAATCCATCATCGGTGATGACGATGTACTTGTTGCTCACCTCTCGGCCGACCCCGACGTTGTCGAGAACGTCTTTCTCGTGAAATACTTCGATGTCGCTCGAACGTGGTGTCCCGATTACGTGGCGCCACACCGCGTCGGACCGGCGGGCAGAATCCGCTGTCTGGTAAAACAGAACGGTGTCGTTCGCCCAGGCCATCGACGGTACCACGCGTGAAATCGAATCTCCCAGCAGTTTTCCGGTGGTGAGATCCTTCACGTACAACGTGTAGTAACGGAGCGCCGTGGTGTCGTGGAGATAGGCGGCGCGTTTTCCGCTCGGGCTGACCTGGAGACCTCCGACCTGGCTGAACTTTTTGCCGACCGCCAGCGCGTTGGCATCGATGACTACTTCATTGGGGGAGCCGGCCGCCGCTTTGCGCCGCATGAAAATCGGATACGATTTCCCCTTTTCGGTCGCCGTCCAGTAGTAGTACCCGTTCTCGCGAAACGGGACGGAGACGTCGGTCTCCTTGATGCGCGACAGCATCTCGTCGTAAAGCTTCTGCTGCAGCGCCTCGGTGTGCTTCATCTTCGCTTCCGTGTACGCGTTCTCGGCGTTCAGGTAGGCGATGACGTCGGGATTCGACTTGTCGCGGATCCAGAAGTAGTTGTCGGTACGGACCTCGCCGTGGAGGGTATCGACCTTCGCCTTGACGGTGGCGACAGGTGGCGTCATCGCCGGCGCCTGCGAGGCAAGGCGACAGACTGGAGCTGCTACTATAGGTAGTGCCAGAGCGCTGAGGAAAAGACGGAGATGGCGCATGTGGGCCTCTGAAGGGAGGTCGATAGACGCGGGTGGGTTGGGTCTGTTTTATCCCTCCGCGTCATCCGGTGTCAAGTTCGGCCCGTCTAATTGATTATCGTGAATCCCCCGCTCGTTCCGCCGAAGCGGGGATTGACGATGTTGTTGAAGATCGATCCGAAGCTGTAGCTCAGGCCGAAGTTCATGAAGTAGGTATAAGAAGTCGCGAGTTGTCGCAAGCGCAGCAAGCGATCCGTATCGCTCAAATCTCCGCGCGGCAGGTACAGCTGATCTCGCAACAGCGACAGCTGACCGAAGAAGAACAACGAGAAGCCCTTGAACAGTCGCAGATCGAGGCTGTTGAAAAACACGAGATGTCGCTGACTCGGATTATCAGCGTAAATGGCACCTTCGAGAGAGCTGCTGACGGAGCCCCACGGCTGCTTCAAATCGAGCGAAGTGATAAGTGTGTGATCAAACCTGGTTTCACTGAGCTTGTTGAAGATCGTTGTGTCCTGGTACTTGAAGTAGTTGGCGCCGAGTGAGTACTGAACAGTCCACTGGCGGCGGGTGGATTGAGAGTAGGGAAAAACATCGAACTCGATCGCCGGCGCGAGTCTCATCGCACGCTGTTGATTGAGATAAGTCGATGCTGTCCACGAGGCGCGCTCACCGGCTGACCAATGCGCGCCAAGGCTTTTGACGAGCAGGTCGCTCAGGCCGTAGCTGTGTGAGTAACTCTTGAACGTGCTGCCGTCGCTAAGCTCGAATCTGTTCTGACCGTAGTTCACGTAGAACGTCAGGTTGCTCTTCCAGATCTCGGTGACTCGATTCGCGCTGACGGAACTGTTCAGATTGACGAAGTTGTTCGCCTTTTCCCCGCTCGCGTAACCATTCGCGTTCGTCCGAAACACCCAGAAGTTCCACGGATCCTTTCGTGTCGTATCCTTGCCCGTCGAAGGCGCCGTGTAGCTGACATCGAATGCGGAAAGGTCACCGAGGTGCGACTGATACCGCAGCAGTCCAATCTTGATTATCCGCGCCAGACCACGCCTGATGTCATCGGGACTGGCTGCAGCCGGAGAATTGTATTTGAGCGTGTCGGATAGCGTCGCGAACTGGCGGAGTCCGATGAAGGTCAGCGTGAACTCCGTGCCACCGCCGCCCGTCGGTTGATTCGTAACGAGAATGTGGACCTGCGCGCTCTGCCGGTCGCGCACGTAGTCGACGAACGTCACTTCGGTGCGCAGGAAATCGAAATCGCAATAATTGCAGTCAAGGTAGACGCGCAGCTTGGATGGAGCCGCTCCGGCGACGCGATGCATCGCGGTGTCCTGTTGCGCGAGAACAGGGTAGAGGGGAAGAATCAGAGCACCGGTTAAGAGGAGCCAGCGTCTGAGCGGGGTCTCCGTCACTGCCTCCAGACCGAGTGTGTCATTGCTCTGGCAATCGTCGAGCCAAAAGCCGAAACGTGACGGCGCTTGGTTAGGTATTCGCTTAAGCGCCGTCGCAGCCTCTGTTACTGTCGCTTGTAGTAGGTGTCAAGCCGACCGGACAGACCGCGATCGGGATTGATCGATCGAAGCCTTCAAGGGACACACGCCATGACTGCGGGCCCCCCACGTGTTGCTAACTCGAGGCGTCGGCAGCGATGTGGCACAAAGGGCAATTCGGGCCCGCAAAGTGCTTATCTTTAATGCAGGTTCTGCAACTGTTTATGTGCGGGAAGTTTCCACCAGCCCGCACGTCCGATCTGCCTCGATTTGGCAGCATCCCGGCGCTACTGGCGACGCCTTTCCCTCCGCCAAGGGGCGCTTCATGGTAACCTACTCGATTTCAATTGCCGGTCTGCGCGACCGTACAGAGAGACCTTTCGAGCTCGAGGGCCTCAATCTGTACGAAAGAGTCAAAACGCCAGCGGACGACAAAGCGTTCTTTGCTTTCATGGGCGCGCTGCGCAATTCCGTGAGAGCCAGGGTTGCCGCCGCACAGCAACGCGGGCGGCCACTGCGTGAGATCGTCGTCGAGGTGCGTGAAATGACGCTGTTGGCGGAGCGCGAGGCCCCTCACCCGAAACCTTTTTCTGCACATGTATTCAGGGCGATCGTGAAACAAGCGATCGCATGGTCCGTCGAAGCATATCGCGCGCGATTAATCGCCGAATCATCGGTGGATGAGAGTTCGCGGCTGCTCATGATCCAAGGAGAATGAAAGATGAAAAAGAATCTGAGGGACACCTTATTCGGCTTCCGCAAGAGCCAGAACACCGACGCTGTTGATGCTGCTGCCGCTGCCGCGGCCCTCGCGGGCAAAAAAGAGAAGACGCTGGCCAGCATCAACGAATCGGAAACAATCGCCGTCAAGCCGCGGCGGGTTTACCATACCGTCGGATTGACGGAGGCGAGACTTCGCGCGCGCAACAAGGAATCATGGATGACGAGCCAGAAAGGATGGAGCGATTTCTTCGGGCGCTTCACTACATCAGCGAGAGGCTAGGATCCCATGACGCACCCCACGACCCACAATGGAACCGGTGTCGATCAGACGGTGTTGCCAGCCGATATCGACGTCTTCAAGCGGGAAAAAAGAATGAACACAGCATCGCAGCCTTTGGCCTACCGCCACTCGACTGCTCCATGGCCTCTGGAGAACGCGGTCAAGTGGATTCATGGGCACGTCTTCAGTTCGCGAAAAATCAGCGCGGTGGGAGCGGACTTCAACACAGACCGTCGCACGCGCGAAGCACTCCTCAACGCCGGGGCGCTACAGAACGCAATCTTCAACAGCGCCAACTTCTCTAGCATTGCCACCGACGCCAAGGGTGTGATTCAGATCTTCAACGTCGGGGCCGAGCGCATGCTCGGCTACACCGCCGCGGAAGTGGTGAACAGGATCACGCCGGCGGACATCTCCGATTCGCAGGAAATCATTGAGCGCGCGAGAGCTCTCAGTATCGATGTCGGAACCGAGATCACTCCGGGCTTCGAGGCATTGGTATTCAAGGCTTCGCGCGGCATCGAAGACATCTACGAGCTGACGTACATCCGGAAGGACAAGAGCCGCTTTCCAGCCGTGGTGTCGGTCACCGCGCTACGCGATGCGGATGACAAGATCATCGGATATCTGTTGATCGGCACCGACAACACCGCGCGCCAGCAGATCGAAGAGGAGCGGATGAAGCTCGATCAGCGCCTGCGGGACCAGCACTATTACACGCGGTCGCTGGTGGAGAGCAGCATCGACGCGCTGATGACGACGGATCCGCGCGGCATCATGACCGACTGCAATAAGCAGATGGAGGCTTTGACTGGCTGCACTCGCGACGAGCTAATCGGAGCGCCGTTCAAGAATTACTTCACCGATCCAGCTCGCGCCGAGGCGGGAATCAAGCGCGTCCTCACCGAGGGCAGAGTCACCAACTACGAGCTCACCGCGCGCGCGAGGGACGGCACTCTCACCGTCGTCTCCTACAATGCGACGACGTTTCACGATCGGGACAGGGTGCTGCAAGGCGTATTCGCCGCCGCCCGCGATGTCACCGAGCTAAAGCTCTTCGAGCAAAGACTGCAACAGAAAAACGCCGAGCTGGAAGAGGCGAGTCGAATGAAGTCAGAGTTCCTCGCCAACATGTCGCACGAGCTGAGGACACCGCTCAACGCGATCATCGGCTTCTCCGAGGTGCTGGGCGACGGCCTCATTGGCGATTTGAGCGATCAACAGAAAAAGTTCATCGGAGACATCTTCAGCAGCGGCAAGCATCTGCTCTCACTGATCAACGATATCCTCGACCTGTCCAAGGTCGAAGCGGGCAAGATGATGCTCGATCTCGAGCCGGTACAGATCTCCTCGCTGGTCGCGAACAGCCTTTCGATCATCAAGGAGAAGGCGCAGGCGCGCCACATTACCCTTACTCTGGATGCGCCCAGCGAGCTCGGCTCGATACGGGCGGACGGACGCAAGGTCAAGCAGATCGTTTACAACCTGCTATCCAACGCGGTCAAGTTCAGCAAGGAGGGCGGTGAAGTGACTTTGCGGGCCGCATCCGTACCGCGCGCGCAAGTCGGTAAGCTGATTGGTCCGTGGATCGGTCGTGGGTTCCCATTGGCCAACAACGACTTCGAGGAGTTTCTGCAGATCAGCGTTACCGACAGCGGAATTGGCATCTCACCCGAGGGGCAGGAGCGACTGTTCAAGCCTTTCAGCCAGATCGACAGCAGTCTGGCGAGAAAGTTCGAGGGCACGGGACTAGGACTGGCCATGATCAAGCTGCTGGCGGAGCTCCATGGCGGTACTCTGGCGGTGGAAAGCGCAGTGGGTGAAGGGTCGCGCTTCACTGTCTGGCTTCCGTTGAGAGGTCAGGAGACCGCTACGCACGAGGCAAAAATCGTCACACCTGAAGTCGACGTGTTGCCGGGCGACCGCATCGCGCTCGTGATAGAGGACGACTTCAAGTCTGCTGATCTCATTCGCGTGTACCTCGAAGCCGAGGGCTTCAAGGTACTGCACGCCCTGTCCGCCGAAACGGCGCTCGTCTTCGCGGAACAGCATCCGATCTCCCTGATAACGCTGGACATCATGCTGCCGAACATGGATGGCTGGGAGTTCCTCGGCCGTCTGAAACAAATACCGGCCCTCAGACACATTCCGATCGTGATCGTCTCGATCGTGGCCGATCGGAACAAGGGGTTCGCGCTCGGCGCCGCGGCCGTGTTGCAAAAACCGATATCCCGGCAGGAATTATGTGACTCGCTGACCGAGCTCGACCTCATTCCACTGGAACCCGGTGGAACACTGCGAGTTCTGGTAGTCGATGATGATCCGGGTGAAATGGATCTGATCGAAGGCTTCATCGACGGCTTGGCCGGCACCTTTCTGCGTGCCTATGGCGGTCGGGAGGCGATCGAAATGGCGCGACGCGAGCTGCCCGATCTGATCGTGCTCGACCTGTTGATGCCGGATGTCAACGGCTTCGATGTAGTGGCGGCGCTTCATGATGATCCAGCGACAGGCACCATCCCCATCGTGGTGGTCACCGGCGATCAGGTCACCGCCGCCGACCGCGAAAGGCTGAATGGTTACGTCTCGACAATCATGGAGAAGGCCGACTTCGACGCGGGCCACTTCGCCATCGAGATCCGTCGAGCATTGTCGGGTCGCCAGGTTCTCGCCTGACATGGCGAAGGTACTCGTTGTCGAGGACAACCCGGCCAACCTGACGCTGGCGACATTCCTGCTGGAGTCGGCGGGACACAGCGTGCTCACGGCGAGAGACGGGGAGACAGGAGTTGCGCTGGCAGCTGCCGAGCAGCCTGACCTCATCCTGATGGATATTCAGCTGCCCGGCATGGACGGTCTGCGCGCGACGGCACTCCTCAAGGGCGCCGCTGCGACGCACGACATTCCGGTGATCGCGCTGACCGCCCTCGCGATGAAAGGTGACGAAGCACGCATTCGCGAGGCGGGCTGTGACGGCTATATCGCGAAGCCTCTCTCGTACAAGGATTTCCTGGCGACGATCTCCACGCAGCTCGAGAAGCGCGCAGCCGTTCAACCCGGATCCTGATCGCGCGGCCGTTGCCGCCTGTCACCCCGGCCACTTCGTCTTTCCGTCGGGTGAGTTCGCCGGTCGGGTGGTTCACCCACTCCGCCGCGCGGAAGAGTAAGAGTGAACTGAGCTCCTTTTCCCGCGGCGCTCTCTACCGTGAGTTCGCCCTTCATTGCTCGGGCCAGATCGCGGCTTATCGCCAATCCCAGTCCGACCCCACCAGCCCGATCGGGAAGTCCCTCCTTCAACTGAATGAACGGCTCGAAGATGGTTTCGTGCTTCTCCGCGGCGATCCCCATGCCGGTGTCGCTTACCCGTAACGTGACAGCATCCGCCGTCGCCCCACAGTCGGCGCTGACATGCCCGCCCGCCGCGGTGAACTTGATGGCGTTGGAGAGAAGATTGACCAGAATCTGAGTGACCCGTTCCGGATCTCCGCGAGCAACTATGCTCTGGTCGCCGGAAATCCCATCGAATGTGAGGCCCTTCTGCCCGAATAGCGGTTCGACAAGCTCGATGGCGTGCTGCATTGTCTCGCAGGCTTTGACGTCGGTGATCTGGTAGGACACGCGCCCGCTTCCGACTCGGGCGAAGGTCAGGATTTCGGTGATCAACAGTGCCAGGTGTTGCTGATTTGTTTTCACGCGCGCAAGGTCGGCGCGCTGTCTCTGCGTCACCGGTCCCCGCAGGCCCATGTCGATGAGCTCGATGTAGCCGCCTATCGCGTTGAGTGGGGTGCGCAACTCGTGGCTCATTGCTCCGAGGAACGCCGTCTTGGCCTCGTTCGCGGTCTCGGCTGTCCGTTTCAGCGCCAGCGCCAGGTCGTACACCTGAGCGTTGTCGAGTGCGAGCGCTCCACGAGCGGCAAGGTCTTCAGCAAGCTGGACGTCCTCCAGACGGTATGACGAAGCGCGTTGAGCGCTGACGAAGGTGATGGCTCCGAGCAGCCGCTTCCTGGCAACCAGCGGTACCGTCAGCAGGGATCCGATCCCGAGCTGACGCAGGATGTGCAGATTTTCCGCACCGTGGGCGGAGGCGGCGAGCGTAGCCTCGATATCCTTGGTGATAGCAACCGTTCGTGCATCGCGGAGCATCGCTGGCGCTCCGAAAGGATCGGCGGACTGCGGCAACCAGGTCGCTTCCAGCTGCTGCGCGAGTTTCTGCTTTTCCGGATCAGGGTGGTAGATGCCGAGGCGATGGATCGCGCCACCTTCCTCCAGAATGTCTACGATGCACCACGCATCCAGAGTCGGCAGGGCAAGCTTCGTCAGCGCCAGAAGAGTGCTGGCCTGATCCACGCTTTGCGCAAGCAAGCGGCCCGCCTCCGCCAGGAAAGCCGACCGGCGACGCGCGCTTTCGGCATACTCGGCGAGACCGCGCTCACGCAGGGCGCCGAGAAGCAACTGCTCGGCAACCTGCCGCTGCAGCGCGATCGCGGGATCCGGGGGGGCCACCTCGCGGATCTCCAGGCCGACGGCTTCCGCCCGCCCGTCGGGTGCGATCACCGGCCACACACTGCATTGCCAGCCGCTCGCTCTGTCGCTCGACGATTCGATGGCCTGATCCAGCAGCTCGACCCCTTCCCGGAGTGCACGATCGAGAAGTGCGATCAGTGCGTTGCGCTCGGTCCCGGCAAAAGCGGTGGCGATCGATACGCCGATTGCGTCCCCATTTGGCAAACCGGCGAATCGGCAAAAAGCAGAATTTGCGTAAACGAGAGTGTGGCCGGCGCCGCGAGTGATGGCGAACGGCAGCGGGGCTTGCTCCATGTAGCGACGCAACGCTTCCTGAATTGAAAGCTCGGTCGCTCCCGTCGCATCCGGTCCACTACGGCCGCTCATCGCCTACCTGCTTCGTTTTGCCCCGCCCGGTTTCGCGCGCAAAGTGGGCACGCCGGTGATGATTCCATCGTACTCGGTCAGCGGACCACCGACGACCACTCCCTTGGCCGTCACCTCGTACGACCTGAATTCATGGGTGTGGTCACTGCCGCGCATCTTGATCACGGCCATTACTCGCCGCAGCTCGCCCTTCATCTCGACGTACCGTTGGACGATGATCTCGTCGGTGATGAACGACACGTTTTCCGACGTAAACCGTGCCTCGGAGAAAGCTTCGGAAACTTCTGCCGTCATGAACACGGTAACCCCGGTGGCAGTTAACGTTCCAACCAGTCGGTAGAGTGACTCGCGAAAGTCCACGCGGAAGGTTGGGGCGAGGGCGACCTCGAACCCCGACAGCGAGTCGATGACGACGCGCTTTGCCTTGAGCCGCTCGACTGCTTCGAGAATTGCCGCCAGGGCCTCATCGACGGAGAGGTCGAGCGGACGCAGATAGATCAGCTCCAACTTTCCCGCCTTCAGCATCTTGCCGACTTCAGGATTTCGTGCATTGGCGCGGGCGAGGTACTCTTCGGGATACTCCTCGAATACAGCGATCACTCCAGTCTCTCCGTGAGCTAGGCCCGCCACCATGAACTGCGTGGCAACGGTTGACTTGCCGCTCCCGGCGGGTCCGGTGAGCATCACCGCGTCGCCGGCAATGACTCCGCCACCGATCATCTCGTCCATTCCCGGCACTCCAGTCGACAATCGCTCGCGCTTCTGCAGTCGTCGTGTGAGTGTCTGCTCGGGGATACGCGGGAAGATCTGGAGCCCATTGTCGGTGATGCGGAAGGTGTGCAGTCCCGGCATCGGTGCGCGGCCGCGGCTCTTCACTACCTGAAGCTTTCGGACGACGGAATTTCTGTCCGTCGCCTGTGAGAGCCAGAGAATGCCGTCGGCGACTGTGAAGACCGGATTTCGCTGCTCGTCCTCGGTGTACTCACCGAGCAGGAAGGAGGTTACTTCCCAGCTGGTGAGGTTCACGGCGAGACGCTGCACGAACTGGTCGAGCTCGAACGCTGCCGTCCGCTCCGCCGTACCGTACTGTGCCCGGATCGTTCGGAACGAATCGACGATTACGATTCCCGGTTTGACGCGTTCGGTCTCCCGGATGATGCGCTGCAGGACTTCCTCCAGGTTTCGCTCCATGACCTCCGCGCTCAGATTCACGAACTGAATCGCCGATCCCACGCGATTAGAATCGAAGAAGCTGAATTGACGCTGGTAGCGCAGCATCTTGAGGGTCGGCTCGCCGAGGACCGTGAAATAAAGCGCCGGTCGGTCGGCGGTGGCGTTGGCGAACATTATCTGGTGGGCGAGAATCGTCTTTCCTGAGCCGGGACCGCCTGCGATCAGGTTGAATGAGTATTCCGGGAGCCCTCCACCGAGCACGGTATCGAGGCCGGGAACTCCGCTGGGAAGGCTGCGAATTACCGCTCGTTCGTCTCCGTTCACGCTTCCTCCCGCCGGTCATCGGACGTCGTGTCACCGCGCGCGGGTGCAGCCATACTTCGGTCGATCAGCTTCGTTGCCATGTCATCACCGATGAGTCGGCCAAGCAGCTCCACGAGGTGGACAAGCATCGCCTCGAGGGCGTCGGCGGTTGCAGCGTCTCCGCGCGACGTAATACTTTTCGCGACGCCGTCAATGTAAGGCTCCGCCCCCGGCCGGAGCTGAATCTCGTCCAGTGCTGCCGACTCGGTCCGTGCTTCTGCGAGAGCGCGGGTGAAAAGCGCGTGACAGCCGTCGAGCCCGACCCACCGCGAGAGCTCCCGATAGAGGTCCTCGCAGGCGGCCGCAGCGGCGCGCGCACGACCATCGGAGCCTTTTCGCTCGGGCTGCCGATTCTTGATCAGGCGG
>DASXSL010000022.1:0-6903 GCA_036506035.1 Gemmatimonadaceae bacterium
CTGCTGGAGTGATTGCCGTCTCAACCTCCCTGTCCTCTCGGAATGAACCCAGGAATGCCGGTCTCAACAACGGTATTAAACCTTACCCGCGACTTGATCCCTTCGCTGATCTCCCTTATGGCATCTTCAGGGAGGGTGGACACTTCAAAGTTCTGCTTGATCCGGCTGGGGGTCGTCGAGGTGGTCAACAGGGCCGTCCCGCGTTGGATGCCCCAGGCGAGTAAGACCTGGGCCGGGGTCTTCTTGACTCGCTGGGCGATGGCGGTGATCAGAGGATCTTCTAGCAACTTGGGCTCGCTACCATGGCCTAGTGCCGCGAACGCTTGCAACACGATGCCATGCTTTCGGCAATAGGCCAGAAGATCCCATTCCGGGAGATACGGATGGGATTCGACGTGAACCACCGCAGGCTTGATCCTCGCGGCTTCAAAGATCTCGTTCACCTTATCCGTGCTGATGTCGGATAGTCCGATGGCCTTGCACCTGCCCTCGTCCACAAGGCCCTCCATCGCCCGCCATGTATCTAGCAACGTCACCCCTTTGTCATAGATCACATTGCCACTGGCGTCTCTCGGGTCTTGCTCGTCGCCCGGCCGAAAGGCAAAGGGAGTGTGGATGAGATAGAGATCGACATAGTCGAGTTGAAGCTTCGTGAGACTCGCCTCAAAAGCGCGCTTGACGCGCTCAGGACGATGATTGTTGTTCCAGAGCTTCGTGGCGACAAACACATCGTCCCGCTTGATGTTCCTCGCCTCGAATACCTCCTGCAGCGCGTCGCCGACCTCTTTTTCATTCCGGTAACGCTCCGAGGCGTCGAGCTGCCGAAATCCTGCTTCCAGCGCGGCCTTGGTCGCGGTCTTGGTTGCGACGGGGTCGGGAATCAGCGTGCCAAAGCCGAGTGCGGGGATCGCACCCGATCCGATATTGAGAGGTATCTTCGTATAGCGAAGGTTGTCGGGTTCTACCATTGTTTTGACCTTCCGAGATCTTCCAGTTGGACTTGAGCCCGGACCATCTCTTGTGACCCTACGCCGCGCTATCGGCTGCGGCGAGCGAATGCGAAAGGGTTGCGCCTCTCTGTGACGTCCATGACTTCTTCAGACAAATCCGAGCCGAGGGCTGACCTTGCTCCTGCCTTCACGAATGATGGCGTCCCACGGTCCCACGCCAGCAGCCTCGACCCGCACGTCCGAGCGGTGACAGGATCGACTCAAGTGTGACGCTCCATCGACGTCGCCGACGACTCGGTCGCGCGTCGTCAAGATCCACACACCCGGTCGGTGCATCCGCCGTTCTCGAACGCGCTGCGCGCCGGCGTCGTCGATAGCGCACGACTACATACAGCGCCGCGCGACCGGGTCGCGTGTCGAGTGCGCCCACGCCGGTTGCCGTCAGCAGCATCGCACCGGCGATGACTTCCGCGAGGAGCATTTGGCCCAGTCCCTTTCCATCGACCTGTGGCGGGAGATTGCTTCCCCGCCAGCTTGACAGCTTGTTACGTAGCCTCGGTCGTCGAGGCGCCGCTGTCAGTTGTGAATTCCGCCCACACAACCGCCGTAGAGGCGGTGAGCGCGCCAAGACCAGTAAGATCCCGAGCACGATGCGCTTCATCACTCACCTGCCGCGTCTCACTGGTTAGGACGCCCGGGAATCACAGCGGTTGCGGTCGCAGTCCGTTTTACTCGCGCAACACGACACGTATCCGAGATGGACGATGTCTGCGGAGCGATGCCATCTTCGATGTGGGTTCGAGTGGCAGAACCGGCGCGACCCTTGATCGCCGACGGCCGATGGGGATTTTCTGGCTGTCGCTGCTCTAGCTCGGATTGGCAAGGTAAACAGGTCGTCGCCGTCGGGACCGCAGCGAGCCGTGGAGCCGGGATGGGACTGCAGCAGCCCTCACATAGACCGTAGCTCCCTTTCCCGCAGGCGTTCGAGTGCATTCCGCACCTTGCTTGCCCGTCGTACGAGCCACGAAGTCGAGAGAGCCACGAGCTCCTGATGCTCCACGGTCTGGGCCCCATCACACAGGTCGATCGCGGCAACATTCTTGTACGGCTCCTCTGTCTCGTACGTCACGTAGGCGCTCAGAGCATCGAGTTCGGTTTCCAGCAGAAGCTTGACGTCTGGGATTTCATGCATGTCGTACCCCCCCGGATCGACCGGTGGATCGAATTCGATTCTTGCGACTTCCTCGGCCGACGCTGGCCCAAGCACGCGCGACGCTAAGGCGCCGACGGGTCGTTCGCCTTACGCTGTCGACGCTACTGCGACGTCTCTGGTCGGAGGTCTCCGAATGGACTTCTCACCACTGTCACCGTTCAGTCGATGTGCGCGGAGTACCGGTGATGTCGCGCTGAGCTGATGCGGGCCGTTGGTGCGAGCCTGCTCTGCCTCTCCCGCTCGCGAGAGCCGCCTCACCGACGTGAGATCAGGCGATCCCGCGTGCGGATCCTCTCGCGTTTCGCCCATGAAGAGCGATCGCTTTTGCTTGGTTATCTGCAGTGCGACCTCGCGCAGGGCGTTGACCGCCGATGACTCCATACCCCGGGACCGAACCAGTGTCAGCTCGAGTTGTGGCGGCGCGGGATCCAGACGTCGACAGACGATACGCTGGTCGGCGCATTCATGAACCGGAAGCGGAATGAGGGCGAAGCCGGCGCCAGCAGCGATCAGCTCCATTACGCTGTGCGGCCGATCTGCGGTGTGCTGCTCCTTCCTAGCAACCCCCGCCTTCTCCCAGTAATCCCTAACCGCTTGCGAGTACACCGGAGCCACATCCGGAGCCAGCGTCACGTAGCTTTCACTCGACAGCTCGCGAGGCGACACCTGGGCGCGCGCCGCGAGCCGGTGCCTGACCGGCAGCGCAACCACCAGTGGATGTGCGAGGAGCGCGTCGACTTGAAGATCTTCGTCCGCTGAGTTCCGCCACATGAACCCAACATCGATGCCCCCAGCCTTGAGCGCACGCAGCTGCTGCAGCGCTGTCAACGTCTGGATCTCGATCCGGACGTTGGGATGTTGTTCTGTGAAGCGACGCAGGATATGCGGAATGGCCAGGTAGCCGGCCCACGGGGTACATGCGACCGAGAGCCGATGACACTCGCCTCGCGTCGTCTGCCGGGCTGCAAAAACCGCCCCGTCTACCTGCGTCAGCACCTGGCGCGCATGCTCGAGAAAGAGTCGCCCCGCACTCGTCAACCGCACCCACCGTTTGGTGCGATCGAAGAGGCGGACTTGGACCTCTTCCTCCAGCTGCTTGATCTGTTGACTGAGAGGAGGCTGCGAGACGTGAAGACGCTCCGCAGCGCGACTGAAATGTAACTCTTCAGCGACGGCGACGAAGTATCTCAAATGACGCAACTCCATGGTGTGCCCCTCTCTATGGCATCGCGGAAAGCCGCATCGCAACGGGCTTCTCGGGTGGCTAACGTTCCTCACTCTTCTCGCAGCACCTCTTGCACCAAGCGAAGCAACTCATCGGGCGGCAAGCGCCCCTCGCGCAGACGCGCGCTGTCCCAGCTCCTCATCTCGCTGAGCGCTAACCAACACGATCGGGATCTGCAGACCCCGTGCGCCCAGTTGCTGCTGCACCTCAAAACCAATCATGTCTGGCATCACGAGGTCGAGAATCGCGCACGTGATCGAGCCCCGTTGGCTCGAGCGCAGAAACTTCTGCCCTGATGCGGCATCCGCAGAAAACGTTGAAGCGCGCTGCGAAAGGACTCATCGTCGTCTCGTCGCACACCAACAGATCCATGCCCCAGACCATAGCGGGCCAGTTGGCGGGCGCCTAGAGCGATGTTCGTTACTTTATATCGACCTTGGTAGGGGTCGGCTTGTGCGGAGGGGGAAGAAGCCCAATCGACGCATGATTCTCGCCAACGAGGCGGGCAATTCTGCTCCCATCTTATGCAGTGTTGTCGCCAACTCCTCGGCCCAATTCGATGCGGTGATCAGGCGCTCGTAATATGAGACATTGATTAGGAACCTTCGCCGCGCGGTCGTCGAGAGTCGCTTGCACCGCATAAATAGAGAAGCATCGGTTCCCTCACTGTAGGCAGATATGGCAGGCCGATACGCGCCCATCGGGGACTATGGTGTCATCGGCGACCTTCATACCGTCGCCCTGGTGAGCATGGACGGCTCGATCGACTTCCTGTGTCTCCCCCACTTCGACTCGCCCTCGGTGTTCGCGGCGCTCGTCGATGCTGAGCGAGGCGGCCGCTTCCAGATTGCTCCGGCGCTCGAGTGCCCCGTCCGTAAGCAGCTCTACCTGCCGGACACCAACGTACTGCTCACGCGCTTTCTCGACGTCGGCGGTGTCGCCGAACTGTCGGACTTCATGCCGGCGGCCGACGCCGGTCAGGCGCATACCGTCGTGCGGCGGGCCAAAACCGTACGCGGGGAGGTGCGCTTCCAAATGCGCTGCGAGCCGCGCTTCGACTACGCGCGCGCCACCCACACGACGGAGCGTCGCAGCGAGACCGAGATCCTCTTCCATGGGCGGGCCGGCCAGGGCGGGCTGGTCCTGCGCCTACGCTCATCGGTCCCGATGCGGCTGGTGGACGGCGTGGCGCTTGCTGATTTCACTCTGGGCGCCGATGCCTCCGCATGGTTTGTCCTCGAGGTCGTCCTTACCCAGGAATCCTCGGCGTCGGCGCAGCCCGACTACACGAGCGATGCCTTCAAGCAAACCGTGAACTTTTGGCGACGTTGGGTCGCACACAACACCTATCGCGGTCGCTGGCGCGAGATGGTGAACCGGTCGGCGCTGACGCTGAAGCTGCTGACGTCGTACGACCACGGCTCGATGGTCGCCGCGCCGACGTTCGGGTTGCCCGAAACAATCGGGGGTGGGCGCAACTGGGACTATCGCTACACGTGGATCCGCGACTCGTCGTTCACGCTCTATGGACTGATGCGCCTGGGCTACGTGGAGGAGGCTGGCGCCTTCATGCGCTGGATCACGGCGCGTTGCCGTGAGCTCGAGCCTGATGGCTCGCTGCAGATCATGTACGGCCTCGACGGCCGCCACTCGCTCCCCGAGGAGACTCTGCCCCACCTCGAGGGGTACATGGGATCGCGTCCCGTGCGAACCGGCAACGCGGCCTTCGATAACCTGCAGCTCGACATCTACGGCGAGCTGATGGACTCCGTGTACCTGTACGACAAGTACGGCTCGCCGATCGGGCACGACACGTGGATCGACATTGTGCGGCTTATCGAGTGCGTCTGCGTCAACTGGCGTCGGCCGGATGAGAGCATCTGGGAGGTGCGTGGCGGACGGCAGGAATTTCTCTACTCGCGAGTGATGTGCTGGGTGGCGATCGATCGGGCCATCCGGCTGGCCACCAAACGCTCGTTTCCCTCTCCGCTGGCGCGCTGGCACGAAGTACGTGACACCATCTATCATGATATCTTCACCCGGTTCTGGGATCCCCAGCGTCAGGCCTTCATGCAGCACGTCGGCGCCAGCACGCTCGACGCCGCGACGCTGCTGATGCCGCTCGTCCGATTCATCTCGCCGACCGACCCGCGCTGGATCTCTACCTTGCGCGCCATCGAGCGTGACTTGGTGAGCGACTCGCTCGTGTATCGCTATCGCCTGACGGATCGATTCTCTGACGGGCTCACGGGGCAGGAAGGCACCTTCTCTATGTGCTCATTCTGGTACGTCGAGTGCCTCTCCCGCATGGGCGATTTGCATCAAGCGCGATTCTTCTTCGAGAAGATGCTCGGCTACGCCAACCACCTGGGCCTGTACGGCGAGGAGCTGGGACCGCAGGCACAGCACCTCGGCAATTTCCCCCAGGCCTTCACGCACCTGGCGCTGATCAGCGCCGCCTTCGATCTCGACCGACGCCTGTCCGCCACCGGCCACGCTGCCTAAGCTCAGCCGTCTGTACGAGCTACTGCCTCCGTCAGGCTGCAACGCTTACCGCCACCGTAGTGGTGGGTAGGTCGTCCCCCGTAGCTGTAGTTGCCGGAGGCGATGATGGCGGAGGGCACCGCCGTGTCGGGCGATGGAAGCGCATAAAATGTGCTGTTGACCTCTACGGCGTCGAAGAAGCGCGAGTACCACCAGAGGCGTTCTTCTGCCGACATTGTCTTGTACGGATAAAACTGGCCGTCCTCGAGCATGGACTTGTCCGTCCACGCGGAGAGACCGATGCACCCGATCCGATATTGAAGAGTATCTTCGTATAGCGAAGGTTATCGTCGGGTTCTACCATTGTTTTTGCCCTTCCAAGAGCTTCCACTTGGACTTCAGCCCGGAGTATCTCTCGCGGCTACGCCACGACCTACCGCGCGCTGAACAACATCCTACTCGAGGCGAGACAGGATAGTTGACGGAATCGGCCGCGCGCACCGCTGATGATGCCGCTGCGATTCCGGCGGGATTCGATTGTTACGATCTTTTGATTTGACGGGCTGCGAATAGAGGAGTAGACCGAAAACGTCGAGGGACCGCGTCACCGGGTGATAGGCAATCGGTGGAGGCTAGTGCGTGACCCTCCGCCAGCATCGCTCCGTGTCCGCTCCTCATTCCTGCCTGAACCCCACCGCGAACGCTGTCCACCGGGCTGATCGGACTCATACGCAGGAGGCTTGGACGTGACACAACTGACTCCGCAAGACATACCGGATCTGGAGTCGGTCATCTCGACAGCCGAGCTCGAGCGGCGACCATCGCGCCCGCCGGACTATGCGGCCGAGAACCGTGCCCTGGTCGCGTTGGCGCAGGAGATGGCGGTCTCCCCGAACAAAGTCCTAGAAAAGCTGGTGGAAACCGCCTTGACTCTGTGCCACGCGCACTCAGCCGGGATTAGCATGTTGGACGACGAACGAAAGACGTTTCGCTGGATAGCCATCGCCGGTCGGTGGGCGGATCGTCTGGGG